>NZ_CAXAUM010000008.1:0-181483 GCF_963972555.1 uncultured Roseovarius sp. | reverse complement strand
GATCGACCGTGGCAGTGACGGTGAAACTGTCGCCATCCACCTCGGTGATGAGAGATGCCACGTCGATGATGGTCGCCACATCCTCGTCGGTGGTGGCAGTATCATCCGCCGCCACCGGCGCATCGTCCACCGCGGTTACGGTCACTGCAAGCGCGCCGCTATCCGACAGCGCACCGGTGGTGTCGTCGATCACCGTGTAGGTGATCGCCGCCTCACCGTTGAAATTGGCCTCCGGGGTGAAGGTGATCTCGGTGCCCGAGACGCTTACCGTGCCCTGCGCCGGATCGACCGTGGCAGTGACGGTGAAACTGTCGCCATCCACCTCGGTGATGAGAGAGGCCACGTCGATGGTGGTCGCGGTATCCTCGTCGGTAACAGCGGATCCATCGGCCGCGACAGGCGCGTCGTCGACGGCGTTGACCGTCAGATCGAACGTATCGCTGGCGGTCAGACCCGCCGCATCCGTTGCGATCACCTCGACGCTGACGATACCATTGAAATCAAGCGGCGGCGTGCCACTGATCGTGTTTCCACTGATCGACAGCCACTCCGGCACTTCCGCCCCGAGGCTCAGCGTCAGCGTCGCATCATCGACATCCGTGAAGGTGCCCGAGGGAACCGTGATCGAGACCACATTGTCCTCATCCACCGACTGATCAGCGAGCGCGGCGGCCAGAACCGGCGCGTCGTTCACCGCGTCGACCGTGACGTTCACCGTCACTGTGTCGGTCAATTGGCCGCTGTCTGTGACCACCACGGTGAAGCTGTCGGCGCCGTTGAAATCGGCGTTCGGCGTATACTCGTAGGTGCCATTGGGGTTGACGATGACCGACCCGTTCGTGGGCGCGCCGCCGTCGGCAAGGGCGAAGGTGAGAGTGTCACCCGCATCCACATCCTCCGCCGTGACCGAACCGTTGAGGACCGTGTCCTCGTCGGTGGTCACATTGGCATCTTCCTGTGCGACCGGAGCCTCGTTCACATCCGTCACCGTCAGGGTGAAGGCCTGTGTCGCATTCGGGCCGCTGCCAAATTCGGCGTCGTTCACGTTGACGGTCACGTTATACGTGTTGTCGGCCCCGATATCCGCCGGCATCTCGAAATCGGGCGAGGTGCCGGTGTAGTGCAGTTCAAGCCCCGAGGTGCCATTGACCACAGCGAAGGCGCTTGCATCATCACCGCTCAGCGTCACGTCATTGGTGCCGAGCGCATCGTCGGTGATCGTGATATCCGCGACCTTGATCCCGGTCCCGATGGCGGTGTTCTCGGCCACGGTCGTCTGAGCATTGTCGAGGGCCACAGCCGTGGGCGCCTCGTTCACATCCGTAACCGTGACGGTCAGGGTCTGCGTTGTGGGCGTGGTAGAGCCATCATCGGCCTGAACCTCAACGGTATAGACATTGCTGCCCGCGACACTGCCCGGAGCCTCGAAATCTGGCGCGCTAACGAAGCGAAGCTGATTGCCAACGAGTTCAAACGCCCCGGCATCCGCGCCACCCGTAATCGTGAAGCTGATGTTTTCAGGTGCCGTATCCACATCCGTGGCCGCCAGTGTCACCACATCGGTGCTGTTCTCGGCGACGCTCTGCGATGCATCGATAGTGAAGACCGGCGCGTTGTCATCCGCATCTAGGATATTGATGGTGAAATCTTCCGTCGCGGTCGAACCGTCCTCGCTGGTCGCCTGCACGGTAATGGTGTGGCTGATCGCGGTCTCGAAATCGGGGCGTGCCGCCCCCGGAGCGGTCGAGAGACGCACTTCTCCCGTAGTCGCATTGATTTCAAAGATGCCACCGGCATCATTGGTCAGACTGTAGGTGACACCGTTCGTGGTCGCGTCTGCGTCGCTGGCCAGCGCGGTAATGCCCACCGACGTACCCGGCGCCGCATTTTCGGACACTTCGTTGTCACCGGTATTGGCATCGACCGGAACGGTTACGTCGACCTCGTCCACATCGTTGATCGTGATGGTGAAGGTCGAGGTGGTGCTCGCCGCGCCGTTTGCCGGCGTTGCCTGCACCTCGATGGTCAATGTCTCGTTTTCTTCACGGTCGATCGTGGCCCCCGAGGCGACCGACACGACGCCTGTGTTGGCGTCGATTTCGAAGGCGCTCTCGCCCGTGCCACCGACGATCGCGTAGGTGATCGCACCAGAGGTGACATCCGCATCGGTCGAACTGGCGGTGATGCCCACGGTGCCCGATGTGGCATTTTCATCCACATTGCCGCCTACGTCACCGTCCACATCCACCGGCGCGGTCGTCAGGTTGTCATCCACATCCGTGACGTTGATGGTGATCTCCTGCGTATCGGTGCCGCCATTGCCATCGTCCGCCGTCACGGTGAGGGTATGGGTCAGCGCCGTCTCGGCATCGAGCGACTGGCCCGCCACGAGAGAGATCTCTCCTGTGGAGGCGTTGATCTCGAACAGTCCCGCTTCGTTACCGCCGGTGATGCTGTAGGACAGAACATCGCTCAGGTCCGCATCCGTGGCAGAGGCCGTCGCGATGACGGTCACGTCGTCGAGGTCTTCGGCGACCGTCGCCGATGCCGCCGCCGAGGCCACCGGGCTGTCATTGGTGCCGGTGATCGTGATGGTGACGGTCTGCGTGTCAGTCGCGTTGGCCTCGCCCGACTGATCATCGGCGGTCAGCGTGTATGTGACCTGCAGCGTCTCGCCCACCGCGAGGAAGTCGAAGGACGCATCGCCCGCCGCACCCGAGGTGAAGATCCAGCTGAAATCGCTGCCCACGCCATCCGCGCCGAGCGTAACGCTGGACGAGCCCCCCGTGGTGACCCCGGCCCCTGCGGCCAGCGTCATCATGGATTGCAGATCGACGGTTTCGGGCACCGACACGCCGGGGCTGCCCCCGGTGACCACTGCCGCGGTGACCGAGACGGTCACGTCATCGCTGGTATCCACATCCGCAACCGACAGCGTGCCCGCGGTCGTGATCGTGGCGTCAACGGCCCCGTCGGCCGCTTCGGTTACCGCGCCGCTGTCGGCCAAACCGCCGCCAAGCGCCCCGGAAATCACTGGCGCATCATTGGTGCCAAGGATCGCGATCGAGACCTGCTGCGTCACCGATCCGCCATCGCCATCGCTGATCGAGATGTTGTAGAGCTGCGGGCTGGTCGAGAGCGCCTCGCCCTCAGCGAGGGACTCGAGTTCCGCATCGGGGATGACGAAGCTCCAGGTAAAGGTGCCCGCGTCCACCGTCTCGCCCGAGGGTGAGAAAGAGATGGTGCCGGCAAAGCCGGGCGCTGCCGCCACAAACCCGAAGGAGGGCGTGCCGGTGCTGTCCACATCCGCGAAGGAGATCGTACCGGACACGGTGACGGTGCCACCCTCGTCGGCCTCGGCCTTTTCTTTGGCGGTGACGTTGACCACACCTTCGGTCGCCCCAGGCACAGTGCCGGTGACGGTGGGGTCGTCATTCACCCCGTCGATGTTGATGGTGATATTGGTCTCGTCGAACGCGCCCTGCGGATCGGTCGCCCGAAGGGTGGTGGTGATGATCGGGTCCTCAATCGCCCGCAGGCTGTTGATGCCTGCATCGTCGGGCTCAAAGCTATAGGTGCCATTCGTCTGCACCGTCAGCGTACCAAGCGCGACACCATTGGTGGGAACGGTGGTGACAACGGTGCCGCTGTCACGATCCAGGTAGAAGGTCTGCGACGTTGCGCCTTCGCTCACCGTCTCGCCGGCGATGGTGTATTCCATCCCGTCCTCGTGGCCGGTATCGCGGTCTGCGGCGGACAGAGTCCCCCCTTGGGCGGCAAAATCATCGGCCGCGTCGGTATCGGTGATGCTGATTGCATCCACCGGTGCCAATTCGGGCGTATCGTTTGCCGGATCGATCGTCACGCTGATCGTCGCTGTATCGGTTCCTTCTTCGGAATCCGTCACCTCGACGGTGAAGTCCTCGTCGATGTTTTCGCCTTCCGGCAGGGCGTTGATGGCCTCCGCATCGGGGGTGAAGGTGTAAGAGCCGTCCGAGAGAACGCGCAAGGTGCCGTATGTGCCCGTGATTTCGGTGTAATCGCTCGGTCCGTCATTACCGCTCGTCACCCCGGCGCCGGTCACGACATAGGTGAAGCCAGCATTGTCGGCATCGACATCCGTCGCGGTCAAAGTTCCGTCGAGCGTGGCGGTCAGAGCGTCATCTGCGGCGGTCTCCGCCACCGTGCCGATATTGACATCGGCCAGAACCGGCGCGTCATTGATGCCTTCAACCGTGAGCGTGAGTTGACCGTTCGTATCGGACAGCGGCCCGCTGTCGGTTACGGTAAATGCCACCACAACGGAGACGGTGTCCGCCGCATCGAGCGGTTGGTAGAGCGCCGCATCGGTATCCAGCGTGAAGACGCCGTCCACGTAGCTGATGCCAGCCTCCGCCAGCGTCTGCGACACGCCGTTTACGGTCACGGCGGTAAAGCTCAGCGAGGAGGGGCTGATATCGCCATCCACATCGGTGGCGAAATCCGACAGGGACAGCTCGTCCGTGCCCGGCAGGCCTGACACGATCGTAAAGCTGAGAGGCGTGTTTTCCAGCACGTTCGGCGTGATCGTCGGCGTCTGCGCCACCGGCGCATCATTCACCGGGGTAACGGTGATGGTGACCGTATCGGTATCGTTCTGCGCGCCACCCGCGCCGGTGTTGCCACCGTCATCGGTGGTCATGGTCAGCGTGACATCGCCGTTGAGATCCTGCGCCGGGGTAAAGACCGGTGCAGTCATGCCGGCGAGATAGGCGTTGATATCCGCGAGGGTGCCCGAAAGCTGGACGGACTCCGAGTCCGATCCGGTCACGGTGACACCGCCCGCATCGCTTGCCGCGATGGTCCCGTCACCCTCACCCACCGACAGCGTCACGGTGATCGCGCCCGTGGCCGCATCCACATCCGCGACCGACAGGCCGGTCAGTGTGACCGAAGTATCCTCGTCCGTGGTGTAGCCTGTCGGCACCGAGTTCACCGGCGCGTCGTTGACGGCATCGACGGTGAAGGTCTGCGTTGTAGGAGTCTCATCGGTTCCGTCGCTCACGTGATAGCTGAGCGTCATCGTGCCGTTGAAATTTTCATCGGGCGTGATGGTGAATGTCCCGTCGAGATTGTCGGTCACGCTGCCATTGTCGGCACTGAGATTGGTGACGGAGAGCGCATCCTTCTCGACATCCGTGAACCCAGCCAGCAGGTCCGCCGCAGAGACGATATAGTCGGTGTCCTCAGTCCCGCTTACCAGCGTGGCCTGTGCGTCGGTCAGTTCCGGCGCGTCGTTGACGGCATCGACGGTGAAGGTCTGCGTTGCAGCTATCGCATCGGTACCATCGGTCACTTCATAGCTGAGCGTCATCGTGCCGTTGAAGTTGGCCTCGGGCGCGATGGTAAATGTCCCGTTGCCATTGTCGGTCACGGTGCCATTGTTGGCATTGAGATTGGTGACGGAGATTTCATCATTCTCGACATCCGTGAACCCGGCCAGCAGGTCCGCCGCAGAGACGATATAGTCGGTATCCTCCGTCCCGTTCGCCAGCGCGGCCTGTTCGCCGGTCAGCCTTGGCGCGTCGTTCACCGCTTCCAGCGTAAAGTTGCGCGTCAGCCCGGTCAGTTCTCCGCCGTTGCCGTCAACGACAGTGTAGGTCAGCGTGATCAGCCCGTTGAAGTCAGCCGCCGGCGTGACGGTGAAACCGCCCGCGCCATCGGCCGTGACCGTGGCGCCGTTGTCTGCCGTGATCGTGCCGACCGACAGGCTGTCGCCTTCCGCGTCGGAAATGCCGGACAGAAGGTCTGCCTCCGACACGGTGTAGAGCACATCCTCGGTGCCGTCGGCCAGAGCCGCATTGGGCGTGCCGCGCGGTGCGTCATTCACCCCGGTGAAGTTGATCGTGAAAGTGCCGCTGTCGGTCCCGCCGTTGCCGTCGGCCACCGTCACCGCGAAATCGAGCGATGTGTCAGCCGGCAGCGCCTCGATCGCCGCATCGTTTGCGACGAACCGATAAGCGCCGGTGGTCTCGTTCAGGAACAGGGTGCCGAGCGGGTCGGACACGCTGTGGGTGAAGCCGACTTCCATTGTCGCCACCTGCCCGGTGACCGAATAGGTCGCCGTTGCCCCGGTATCGGCGTCGGTCGAGGTGAAGCTGCCGGTCACGTCGGGGAAGATGTCGTCGCCCGCCGTATCCGTCACGCTGCCCGCGGTGATAGCTCCCAGAACAGGATCGTCATTCGCGCCCGCCAGCGTGATCGTCAGCGTCTTGGTGTCGGTGGCGGCGCTGCCATCCGTCACGGTCAGGTCGAAGGTGATGTCCTGCGAGGCGGTCAAGGCGTTGATCGCCGCCGCATCGGCCACGAAACGGTAGGCGCCGGTGGTCTCGTTCAGGAACAGCGTGCCGAACGAACCCGTCAGCTCGTGGGTAAAGCCGTCTTCCGTCGTCGCTGTCTGGCCGGCCACCGAATAGGTGGGCGCATCGCCGGTGTCCGCATCGTCGGAAACCAGAGTACCGGTGACGTCGGCGAAGGTATCATCCGCCGCCGTGTCGGTCAGCGTTGTCGCGTCGGGCTGGGTCAGGACCGGCGCATCATTCGTGCCGGTGATCGTAAAGGTGATATCCTGCGTTGCGGTGCCGCCTGTGTTCCCGTCATCCACCGTCACCGTGTAGGTGATGTCAAGCCTCTCGCCTGCGGCCAGGAAATCGAAATCGCCATCGGTGATCTGGTAGGTCCAGTTTGCGGTGTTGCCAACGGTGGAGGTGTCATTGGCGAGCCCAGCGGAGGCCACGTCAAAACTCAGCGTGCCGGTCGGGCCAGCATATTCGGCAACGGCTTCGCCGCCGCGGACCACGCCCGTCACTTCCGCCGTCACCGTATGGGTATCCGCCGTGCCGCTGCCATTGAGCGCAGCCATATCGGAGATGTCGACATCGTTAAACGTGATCGTCCCGGTCAGGGATTGGCTGTCGACCGAGCCGGTCTCGACCGTGCCCGCATCCTCGGTCAGCGTGGTGGCACCCGTGGTGCCGGTGATCACCGGCGCATCATTGGTGCCGGTGAAGGTCAGCACGATGTTGCGGCTTGTGGTCGCCGTGCCGTCCGAGATCGAGACCTGATATTCCTGGGTGAACGTCTCGCCCGCGGCCAGATTGTCGAGCACGGTGTCGTTGAGGTTGAAGTTGTAGAAAACCGACCCGGCATTGGCGGCATCGGTGCCTGTGGGCGCAAGGAAGCCCGCCGAGAAGGTGCCGACATAGGCCGAGAGCGGTGCTGCCCCCGCGCCCTCGCCCTGCACCGCCTGCGTGATGACCTGCAAGTTGGCGATATCGCCCGGATCGACGTCATTGAAGGTGATCGAGCCTGTGACGGTGTCGCGCGGGGCGTTATGGCCTGCGTCGGCCGCTGTCAGTTCGGTCACGTCCGCCACGAAATCCGCACCCTCGATGATATAGGGCGCGTCATTCGCGCCATTCACGCGGAAAGTGGTGGTCACCGTGTCAGTGGTCGTGGTGATCCCGTCCGGCGAGGTGGTGGTGACGGTATAAGTCAGTGCCACGTCAATGAATTGGCCATCGTCCAGCGCGTCGAATACGGCTGCGTTGCGGTCGAAGGTGACGGATTCCGCCCCGGGCGCGCCCAGAGTAAAGGCTGCCTCGGCATCCGCTGCGGTGAAGCCGGCGGGAATGTTGCCCGAGGCCAACACGCTCGTGGTGCCGGTGATCGTGCGGACATCGTTGGTGTCGAGTTCGGTGACGTTGGTCACCCAGATTTCAGCGGCGCTATCGGTGCCCTCGCCAAGCAGGTTGATGGTGACATTTGCCGTCGGCGTGGTCGCCTCTTGATCGAGAACGCGGGTCACCGGGTCGATCACAAGTGAGTCGCCTTCGACAAAGGCGTTCACTTCGTCCGCCACAACCGTCGGCGCATCATTGGTGCCGGTGATCGTGATCGTCACCTGCTGAACGGTGGAGACAGAGTTCTCGTCCGCGCCGGTGCCGTCAGACCCTTCGCCATCATTCACCGTCACGTCGTAGACAACGGTCAGCGTCTCGCCCGCGCCGAGGAAATCGGCAAGGGTGTCGGCGAGGGTGAACGTCCAGTCGACCTGGCGCGCGTCGGTGCCGTTGATCGTTGCCGAGAAGGCCTCGTCGAGCGCCGCCTCGAGCCCGGCGGGCAGCGGCGTGACGGAAGACGGAGTCCCCCCGTTGTCGGCCCCGTTCTCGTCGGTCCAGGTGATCGAGGCGCGGGTGGCGGAAACGGTATGCACATCCGAGGCGTCGGCATCGGCGATGCTGAGCGTACCGGAGGTTTCAAGATTGCCGCCCATAAGATCGGTTGACTCGGTCAGGCTTCCGGTGGCGCTGTCGGTGCCTTCCACAACGATTTCCGGCCGGTCATTGGTACCATTGACCGTGACGGTCACGGTTTCGGTGGCGGTCGCGTCGTCATCATCAGCGGTGACCGTGTAGGCGAGCACGATGCTCTCGCCCGCGCCGAGATAGTCGAAGGTCTCTGTGCCGCTGTCGAACGTCCACGTCGCCTGACCCGAGGCATTGCCCGTGCCAGTGGTCAGTGGGCTGCCGGCGGTGATGCTCAGCATGGTCTGCAACGCAAGGTCATTCGCATCGAAGTCGCCCAGCGTGCCGGTCGCCGCCACGCCCGTCACTGTCAGGCTCACCGAGTCATCCGCATCCACATCGGACAGAGTCAGCGTGCCGGTCGTGGTGAGGTTCGCCACGTCGGATTCCTGAACGGACTCCGCCTGGGAATCGCCGGTCTCGACCGTGATCACGGGCGCGTCGTTGGTGCCAGCGACATTGACGGTGACGTCGAGTTCCGAGTAGCCGCCCAACCCGTCGGCCACGCGTACGGTGAAGAAGTCGGTGACGCCTGCCCCTGCGGCGAGCGCCTGCGTGTCCGGGTCGGCGTCATTGAGAAGGTAGGACCAAGTGCCGTCATTGTTGAGTGTCAGGCTGCCATAGGTGCCCTCTGCCTCGGCGGCCGCGCCATTGGCGACGGAATGGGTGATGCCAGAGCCGTTTACCCCAGTGATCGACCAGATGACCGCGTCCGTACCGCCGGTATCGACGTCCGACGAGGTGAACGCGCCCGAGGCCGCGTTGTCGCCCACAACGCCCTCACCTGCTTCTTCCACGGCATTGTCTGGGATCACGTTTTCATCCACCGCGATCACCGGCGCGTCATTGGTACCGTTGATGGTGATCGTGACATCCTGTGTCGTGACAGCGTTTCGGCTGTCGGTCACCGTCACGGTGAAGGTTTCCTGAACGGATTCCGAGTCGTGTAGCGCCTGCACGTCCGGATCGGTGTTATCCAGCGTGAAGGTCCAGTTGCCGGAGGCATCGACGGCAAAGGTGCCGTAGGTACCCTCGATCGTCAGGGCATCGGTCTGCGACTGGCCGGCAGCGGTGTCGGCACCGGCACCCCATGTCAGGGCCGTGCCGCTGATGCCATCCTCGGCATCCACATCGTCGGCGCTGAGCGTGCCGGTGGCGGTGGTCGGCGGGGTGTTGATCGCGGCATTGCTGCCATCGACGCCCTCTTCCTCGACGCTGCCCGCATCCTGACCTTCGCCAACGGTGATCACGGGCGTATCATTGGCCCCGGTGATGTTGACGGTGAGGGTGGAGGTGGCGGTGTCGTCCGCATCCGCACCATTCGAGATCGTATAGTTGAAGGTTTCGGAGGCGGCCTCGCCCGCATTCAGCGCCTGCGTTGCCGCGCGTGTGTCATCGAGGACGTAGCGGTAGCTGCCATCGGCGCTGACAAAGAGCGTGCCATAGGTGCCGTCGATCTCGGCTTCGCTGCCGGTGCCACCATCGAATGTCAGTTCCGCCTGCGCATCTTCCCCGTGCGATCCGGCGACGACCGCCAGATTGGCCGCCTCGCCATCATCGGCATCGGTCCAGTTGCTGTCAGCGGAAAGATTGCCGGTCACCTCACCGGTGCCAGCCGTGCCGTTGTCCACGCCACCCGACTCGGCCACGCCGTTTGCCGTGCTGCTGGCCACAATCTCTGGCACGTCATTGCTGCCGGTGATGGTGATGGTCACGACCTGCGTGTCGGTGTTGTCCACCGTGGCGCTGGAGCTGTCCGTCGCCGTCAGCGTGTATTCCAGCACGAGGGTTTGCCCCTCGGGCAGGAAGTCGAAAGGCGAGCTTTCCGTGCTGCCCGCGCTGAACTGCCAGGTGAAATCCGAACCCGCAGTCGCATTCGCCGCCAGCGCTTCGCCAGCCACGACCTGCATCATCGCCAGAAGAGTGGCGTTGTCCGGGGGAGTACCGGTAAATGTGCTGGCACCCGCAACAGCCACCGACGTCACATCCACCGTCACCGTGTCGTTGGTGTCGGTATCCACCACGTTCAGCGTGCCCGAGGCGCTCAGGGATTGGTCGCTGGTGCCGTCGTCGACAACCTCGGTCAGCTCCGCCGCGACCGCCGCGCCGGAAATCACCGGGGCGTCGTTCGTGCCCTCGATGGTGACCGTGACCCTCTGGGTAAAGCTCAGGCCGCCGCCGGTTTCGGTAACCGTGACGTCATATTCCTGCACGATGCTTTCGCCAGCGGCCAACGCATCGACGATCGCCATCTGGGTCGTCTGCGTGCCTGCAGGCAACGGCGCGCCGATGGTGAAGCTCCAGCCCACCGTGCCATCGCCATCGCCTTGAATCGGATCGGAAAAACCGGCCTGGAAGAAGCCGAGGAAACTGCCATTGGTGCTGGAGATGTTATTGACGGTGACGGAATGGCTGTTGGCCACGTCGTCGTCATGCACGGTAAAGCTGCCGCTGGTCCCGAGGGGTGGGGTGTTTTCACCGACGACATTGTCGTCGCGCTCCATCACCTTGCCCGTGACCTCGTTGAGGCCACCGCCCAGTTCCGGCGCGTCGTTGAGATCGCTCAGATTGACGGTGATGGTCGACGGGGTGGTGTTGCCCGCATTGTCAGTGCCGATCACGTCGATGGTGATGGTGGGGTTTTCCTCGAAGTCGAAAAAGCCGCGCGCGGCCTCGGTGTCGATGATCCGGAGGGTGACACCGTCGCTTGCGATCTCGACCGCGTCATAGACTCCGCCGGTGCCGTTCAGCGCATAGGTGGTGCCATCCGCGCCCGACAGGCTGGCGAGCGTGATCAACGTGCCGGTGGTGGCCGCGTCCTGATCGGGGATCTCGGCAAGGGGCACGGACTGCGTCTGCGCGGCCGGTGCCTCGGTGTCGATGGTCACCAAAAGACCCGCCGAAAGCGGGCCGGGATTGCCCGCTACATCGATCGCGCGCGCGCCGATGGAGTGCACGCCGTCGCCAAGGGCGCTTGTCGTGATCTCGGCGATCCCGTCCGTTTCGGTGCCCGTCACGGTGTAGGTCGCAACCACGTTCTGGGGGCTTTCTGTCTCCATCAGCTCGACCGTATCGCCAACCGCTAAACCGGACACATTCACGGCGAAAGTCGGCGTTGTATCATTGGTCAGGTTGTCGGTATCGCTGGTTCCGCTGTCGGACGCGGCCAGAAGATCGGGGGTGCCGAGGCCGCTCGGGGGCATTGTGTCGATGGTCACTTCGAGAGCCGTTGAGAGCGCGCTGATATTGCCCGCCACGTCGACGCTGCGCGCGGCGATGGTGTGGGTGCCGGCACTCAGCCCGGCGGCTTCGATCAGGACGGTGCTGCCCACACCGAGTTCAAGTACGACACTGCCGACCACGGCATTTTCATTGCTTGTGTCGATCAACTGGACCGTATCGGTCAGGTTCATATTTGCAATAGACACCTCGAATGTCGGCGTCGCGTCATTGGTCACGTCGTCGGTCTGGCTGCTGCCGCTGTCGGAGGCCAAGACCAGATCTGGCGTACCGGGGGTGGTCGGGTTGGTCGTGTCCACGACGATGAGCAGGGTATCAGAGAGGGCACTGACATTGCCCGCAACATCCGTCGCCCGCGCCGCGATGGTATGCGCGCCCGGGATCAACGCGCTTGTCGTGATCTCGGCAATGCCGTCCGTCTCGGCGCCTGTCACGGTGTAGGTGGCAACCACGGTCACCGCACCGAATGTATCGACCAGTTCCACCGTATCGCCTGCGGCGAGGCCTGAAACATCCACGTTAAAGCTGGGCGTCGTGTCGTTGGTCTCGTTGTCGGTATCGCTGCTGCCGGTGTCGGAGACAGCCAAAAGATCCGGCGTGCCAAGCGTGTCCGGCGCGGTGGTGTCGAGGGTGATGTCGAGTGTGGTGGTGGCGAATTGAGAAACCAAAACGAATTCGACAGAATCTTCGATGAGACCCGTGAACCCCGTGATCTCGAGGTCGGCAACATTGTCCCCCGGCTGCACCGTGTAGGTGAACTCCAGTGTGTTGGTGAGAATTACTCCGGTGACGGAACTGGTTGTCCGTGCGGGATCCCCGGTTAATGTCAATGCGGCACCCGTTGCGTTCACCAGCTCGTCAAAGGTCACCGTGAAGGTGATGATATCCCCGGCTTTGAAAGGCGAGGCGGGCGAGAAGGTGGCGGATTGGAAGGTTGCGGGCATGGTGGTCTCCTGTGACGGGGCGGTCCGGGCTGGCGGACACTTTCAAGGGGATTAAAACGGGGAGGGTTCAAGGAATTAAAACGGGGAGGGCGCAAGCGGGACCGGGTCGCGCTTGCGCCGTGTGATCAGAATTTCATGAGAGCGCCACAGCGCGGAATGACCGGCCTCGCCGGTCGGGCGACCCTGACGGGCAAGCCAGGGTGAAACGGTTGAGTAATGGTCATGCTGTGGATCCTCGACTGATCAATCGTCATTCTTTGCCATCTGAGGCAGTGAAGTCTTGCTGGCTGTATGGGAAATCAGGCCTGATGCGCCCGAGGGCTGAATACGGTCTGACCATCGGAGCCTTTCGAATATATTGAGCGAAATTTTGTAAACTTAATTGGACACTCGATGCTTTTGAATAACTTTTGCAGCATTGCTTAGGGCCCTTCCTAAAGAGTAACGGTTCTAAAGATAGAAGGAACGATCGTTTTAAAACAAGACATTATCTTTCGATTTTCCCATCATTATCAACGAAATATTGCTTGCATTCTGAAATTGACTGAGGATTCTGCAACCCTGAGTTTTGTTAAAAATTAGTGCGCATCCTTAGGTGTAAATAGTTTACAACCATAGGTATAAGTTTCTGTAAATCAAAGTTGTCAGGCTTGTATCTGAGAGAGAAAGTCGGTGGATCTCCCCTGACTCGCTTGGTGCCGTGGCGCGTTTCTGAGGCTGGGGATATACCGTCAGCGCAGCATTCGCCCCATGGCAATGGCGTGACACCAAGAGCCGACCTGGCCTGCGGCCAACCCCTGGATTGCCAGAGGCTTTGCCAGATAATTCTGGAACCCCGGGTCGACGATATCTCCGCAGGCAATTTCACGGACGAGGCCATGCGCGACCCGGTCGCTCAGGCGGTTGATACGGTAGACCCGAGGCCATGGTCGCGGTGGGATGGTCTCGCTGTGGGCGGAATGAGATTCTGCCGCTTTCCCCTACTCAAGGCTGCTGGCGTTGGACCATGGTCTTTGACGCGATCACCGTCCTGCGGGAACGCATTGATGAAGACGGGCAGTTGTGCGTGCGTCACGGGGTTCAAACAGGAAACGCCGCCCTGTTGAGGCGGCGCTCTCTTGTTGCGCGTTTTTCGCGGCTCAGCCGCCAGTGGAGGACAGTTTCACCAAAATGCCTCTACTATACCTGTCATATCATCAGGCGCATTTGCTGTGACCGCAGCTTGCACAGGTCATGCAGCCCTCGATCATGCGCATGCCGTATTGGCCGCAGGCGGGACAGGCGGGGCTTTTGCGGGGGCTGTCCAGACCCGCGACCTGTGTCTGCGGGTCCTCCTTGAGGCCCATGCCCTCTCCTTCAAGAAAACCGATCTGCACCATATGCTGTTCCAGCACGCCGCCAATGGCCGCCAGAATGCTGGGCACATATTTGCCCTGCATCCACGCCCCGCCGCGCGGGTCGAACACCGCTTTCAGCTCTTCCACCACAAAGGATACATCCCCACCGCGCCGGAACACGGCCGAGATCATCCGGGTCAGCGCCACGGTCCAGGCATAATGCTCCATGTTCTTGGAGTTGATGAACACCTCGAAGGGCCGCCGATGGCCACCCAGCACGATATCATTGACGGTAACGTAGATCGCATGGTTGCTGTCGGGCCATTTCAGCTTGTAGGTGGCCCCCTCCAGTTCCTTGGGCCGGTCGAGCGGCTCGGACATATAGACCACCTCGCCGCCCGTGGCGGGCATATCGCCGCGCGTCTCGCCGGGGGCCTTGTCCGTGGTCTCGGAGACGCTGAGAACCGATCCCGTCACCTCGTTTGGCCGGTAGGTGGTGCACCCCTTGCAGCCCAGATCCCACGCTTGCAGATACACATCCTTGAACGCCTCAAAAGAAATATCCTCGGGGCAGTTGATGGTTTTCGAAATGCTGCTGTCCACCCATTTCTGGGCCGCGGCCTGCATCTTGACGTGATCCTCGGGCGGCAGGGTCTGGGCGTTGACGAAATGCGCGGGCAAAGGCGCATCGCCCATCGTGTCGCGCCACATCTGCACGGCGTAATCGACCACCTCTTCCTCGGTGCGGCTGCCGTCTTTTTGCAGCACCTTGCGGGTGTAGCTATAGGCAAAGACGGGCTCGATCCCGGAACTGACATTGCCGGCATAGAGGCTGATCGTGCCGGTGGGCGCGATGCTGGTCAGGAGTGCGTTGCGAATACCATGTTCGGCCACAGCGGCGCGCACATCCTCGTCCATCGCCTGCATCGTGCCAGAGGCGAGATAGGCATCACGGTCAAAAAGCGGAAAGGCACCCTTTTCCCGCGCCAGATCGACCGAGGCCAGATAGGCCGCCCGCGCAATGGCATGCAACCACGCCTCGGTCTGTTGCACCGCCTCGTCCGAACCATAGCGCAGCCCGACCATCAGAAGCGCATCGGCAAGGCCCGTCACCCCCAACCCGATCCGCCGCTTGGCCTGCGCCTCAGCGGCCTGGGCGGGCAAGGGAAAGCCGCTGACATCGACGACATTGTCCATCATCCGCACGGCCACGCGCACCAGATCGCTCAGCGCCGCCTCATCCACACGCGCATCCATGGCAAAGGGCTCTGCCACCAGCCGCGCAAGGTTGATCGACCCCAAGAGGCACGCACCATAGGGCGGCAAGGGCTGTTCGCCGCAAGGGTTGGTCGCCGCGATCGTTTCGCAATAGTTCAGGTTGTTGGCGGCGTTGATGCGGTCGATAAAGATCACGCCCGGCTCGGCGTAATCATAGGTGGCCTGCATGATCCGGTTCCACAGATCGCGCGCCTGCACGGTATGATAGACCTTGCCACCAAACTGAAGCTCCCACGGGCCATCGGCCTTGACCGCCTCCATGAAGGCATCGGTGATCAGTACCGACAGGTTGAACATGCGCAGCCGTGCCGGATCGGATTTCGCGGCGATGAACGCCTCGATGTCGGGGTGGTCACAGCGCATGGTCGCCATCATCGCGCCGCGCCTGCTGCCCGCCGACATGATGGTGCGGCACATCGCATCCCACACATCCATGAAGCTGAGCGGCCCGCTTGCATCCGCAGACACGCCCTTGACCTCGGCCCCCTTGGGCCGGATCGTGCTGAAATCATAGCCGATGCCGCCGCCCTGCTGCATGGTCAGCGCCGCCTCGCGCAGATTGTCGAATATGCCGCCCATATCGTCGGGGACCGTGCCCATCACGAAACAGTTGAACAGCGTCACCTTGCGCGCCGTGCCGGCACCCGCAGTAATGCGGCCAGCGGGCAGAAATTTGAAATCCTCAAGGGCCTGATAGAACCGCTCTTCCCAGACCTGCGGTTCATTTTCGACCACAGCCAAAGCACGGGCGATGCGCCGCCAGGTGTCTTCGACACTGGCGTCACCGCCATCGCCGTTTTTGAACCGGTATTTCATGTTCCAGATCTGTTCGGAAATAGGGGCGGCAAATCGGGTCACGGCGGTCTCCATTGGCGGGCAGAGAACCACAATAGCTTGAAGCTGCCAGTATTTCCACTACCCTATCTGCCCATACTGGAGATTCTTTGACGTGACCCTGCACCTGATCAAACTGAGCGTCGGCACCACCTCGGTCGAGGACCTGGAGGACTGGCACAAAGACCCCCGCGCCCAAGGGCCGGACGGGCTGCCGCGCCATGTCACCCGCATGTGGCCCAAGCGCGAAGCGGAATTGCTGGATGGCGGCTCGATCTACTGGGTGATCCAAGGGGTTGTGCAATGCCGTCAGCGCATCTTGCGACTGGACGAGGTGACGGGCAGCGACGGTATCCGCCGCTGCGCGATCGTGCTGGAGCCCGGGCTGGTCCGCACGACCACAGCCCAAAAGCGCCCCTTTCAGGGCTGGCGCTATCTGCCCGGAACGGATGCACCGCCAGACCTTGGCGCGGCGCGCGCCAAGGATGACACGCTGCCCCCCGCGCTTTCGGCGGCATTGGCAGACATCGGCGTCTTGTAACCGCACGCCTTTGACGCTCTTTCTCGGGCAATCTGCATGTAAGCCCCACCCTCTGAACATGCCGGTGTCACCCGCTCTTGTACCGGCGGGCTGACCCCAAGATCGGCGCTCGCTAAGGTTACCTGATTTTCAGTCCATTTTCCGTGGGCGCAGAGATGCTCTATCACGAAATCGACACCTTCAACGCGACCGCCACAGGCATCGGAGCCACCACCACTCAGGCCCGCGCCACGTTACGATCTACAAGGCGGAGTGCGACAAATAGGGCGGGTGCGTCCTTCAGTGTGCCCGCCCGCTTGGGAACAAGGGATGCGCCGAACTTTTCCCCAATGGGTTGCGCAAGACCCACATATTTTTGCAGAAATCCGCCGAATGGCTCTTTTATTCAGCATATCCTTGCCACTCAAGCGAGTGTGATGCCCCCGCGCGTGACGCGCCCTTGTAGCCATAGGAGTGTGACCCGATATGAGTTGGGACGGAACCAACCGTGTGCCTTCGGAGTTCTCCTCCCTGACCCGAGTGGCAAGACCAGAGTGAAAGGAAAACACGATGTTGAAAACAACCACAGCGCTGATGACCGCAACTGCCCTGATGACCGCCCCGGCCTTTGCTGGCAACGTGCAAGAGCCGACGCCTGAGCCTGTAATCGCAGCCCCGGCCGCGCCCCCAGCCCCGGTTGGCCCGACCTGGACCGGCTTTTACGCGGGTGGCCAGCTTGGGTATGGCGATGTCGACACGCAGGCCGCAGGGGTTGACGGGGATGGCCTGATCGGTGGTCTGATCGCCGGGTACGATTATGACTACGGCAACAACTGGGTCGTTGGCGTGGGCCTCGATTACGATCTCGCAGACATCGACCTAGGCGCGGCCGCGTCGCTGGAAGACGTGTTCCGGATCAAATCGCGCCTCGGCTACAAGATCGGCAATGGCCTGCTCTACGGCACCGGCGGCTATGCCTGGGCCGACACCGACAACCTTGGCGATGACAACGGCTATTTCGTTGGCGCGGGCTATGAACACATGATCACCCAGAACGTGTCTCTGGGCGGTGAGGTGCTCTATCACAAGTTCGACAATTTCGGCACGGCCGGGGTTGATGTGGATGCCACCACGGTTCAGGCGCGGGCGGCGTTCCGCTTCTGATCCTCAGAACAAAACGGGGCGGTCGTGATGGACCGCCCCGTTTTCATTCCAGATCCAGCCTTTGCTTGAGCACGCGCAGCGTGTCCCGATCCTCAGGCTCCATCGGGGCCACCCGCGACTTGAAGAGCGTCGCCTGTGACTTGAGGATCAGCCCATCATCCAGAACCTTGAGGTGATTGGCCCGCAGCGTATCGCCGGTCGAGGTGATGTCGGCAATGGCCTCGGCGGTCTCGTTCTTGACGGTGCCTTCGGTCGCGCCCTGACTATCCACCAGTTGATAATCCGCCACGCCATTCTCGCGCAGGAAATCCCGCACCAGACGGTGATATTTCGTGGCGATGCGCAAGCGGAACCCATGCTTGAGCCGAAACGCGGCGGCGGCGGCGTCAAGATCGTCAAGATGGCTCACATCCACCCAACAGCGCGGCACCGCCAGCACCAGATCGGCCTGACCAAAGCCCAGCTCCGCCAGCTCCGCCACCTGATTTTGCCACTGCCCCAGCTTTTCGCGGATCAGGTCGGTGCCCGTCACACCCAGATGGATGCGCCCGGCGGCCAGTTCGCGCGGGATTTCCCCGGCAGAGAGCAGGACCAGTTCGACATTCTCAATGCCCTGCACAAACCCCGCATACTCGCGCTCTGACCCCGAGCGCCCCAGCGTGATGCCGTGCCTGGCGAACCAGTCAAAGGTTTTCTCCATCAGCCGCCCCTTGGACGGCACCCCAAGTTTCAGGGTCATGTCGCACCCCCAAGGCCCAGCACCAGACCGGGCCGGATCACGCCCCCAACCGCCGGGATTTCGCGCCCGCGCCCCAACTGTCGGGTGAGCGCATCATAGCGGCCGCCCGTGGCAATGGGCGGCAGGTCCGGGCGGCTCTCGGCATAAAAGCCAAAGACAAAGCCATCGTAATATTCCATCTGCGTGCGCCCATAGCTCGCCTCGAAATCCAGCTTGGTGATGTCCAGTCCGCGCTCTGACATCGCCGTCAACCGCCGCGCCAGACGGTCCACCGCGCCATGAATGGCGGGCATGTCCACCGCAATATCGCGCAGCCGTTCCAGCGCGTTGTCGCTGGTTTCGCGCACCGCGAGGATGGCATCCAGCAACTGCACCTCAGAGGCGGAAATCGGCCCGGCCGCCGCATCCTCGCGCAGCGCCGTGATGCGGCCTGCAATCTCGTCCGGGCCGCGCAACCCGATCATCGGATCGACCCCCGCCATCGGGTCCGTCGCCGCCAGAAGGGTCGCCCGCGCCTCGGGCACCACCGCCCGCCCCGAATAGCGCTCCATCAGCGCCCGGAACCGCCGGGGCCGCCAGATATGCCGCCGGAGTGCCGCCTTGCGCCGCTCGGTCGTGCGCAGCCCCTCGACCGCCGCCATCAGGATGCCGATGTCGCCCGTCGCCGCGCGCAGACCAAGCGGTCGCAGGATATCGAAAAACATCGAGAACACCTCGGCGTCCGCTGCCTCGGGCGCGGCACGCTCGAAGATCTCGAACCCTACCTGCGTGTATTCATTGGCGCGGGCCGCATCCTCTTCCTGACGGCGAAACACCTCGCCGGAATAGGTATAGCGCGCGGGTTCCGCGCCATGCTCCATATGCATCTGCACCACCGGCACGGTGAAATCGGGGCGCAGCATCTGCTCGCCGCGCAGCGCGTCCGAGGTCACATAGGCCCGCGCGCGAATATCCTCGCCGTAAAGGTCCAAGAGCACCTCGGCGGGTTGCAAGACAGAGGTTTCCACCGGCAGCGCGCCCGCCCCCTCGAAGAGCGCGCGCAGGCGTGCGGCCTCGGCGCGGATCGCAGCACGTTCCGGCATCAGCTTTGCTCCGAGAGAATTTCGCGGACCTTTTCCACCAACCCGGCGCGCGGCACCTCATATTGGCTGGGGCGTTCCTTCCATTCCTCCACGGTCGCATTCTCGGCAATCTGCGCCCCAAGGATCAGGTCCTTGATCTGCACCACGCCTTTGGCGAATTCGTCACCGCCGGCGATGATCGCCACCGGAGAGCCGCGCCGGTCGGCATATTTCATCTGGTTGCCGAAATTCTTGGGGTTGCCGAGGTAGACCTCGGCGCGAATACCCGCTTGGCGCAACTCGCCAACCATCGCCTGATAATCCGCCATCCGCTCGCGATCCATCACGGTCACAACCACCGGGCCACGCTCTGCTCTGCTGATCTTGCCCTTGGCATGGAGCGCGGCAAGCAGGCGATCCACGCCGATGCTGACCCCCACCGCCGGCACCTGCTGCCCGGTGAAGCGCGCGACAAGGTCGTCGTAACGCCCCCCGCCCGCCACGCTGCCAAATTGGCGCGGGCAGCCTTTCTCGTCGAGAATTTCAAACGTCAGTTCCGCCTCGAAGACGGGGCCCGTGTAGTAGCCAAGGCCACGGACGACGGAAGGGTCGATGACGATGCGGTCGGGACCGTAACCTTGCGCGGCGAGGAGGCTGGCGATTTCCTCGAGTTCGTCGACGCCTTGCAAGCCCATCTCAGAGGCTCCAACCGCGACGCGCAGGTTGGCAAGAGTTTCAGCAGTATTGCCACCCTTTGAAGTTAGAAACGCCAACACGGGAGCCGCCTGATCTTCGTTCAGCCCTACGCCGTCGATATACGCCCCCGACACATCGAGCCGCCCCTTGCCCAGCAACTCACGCACGCCGCTCTCGCCCACCTTGTCGAATTTGTCGATGGTGCGCAGCACGGCGGCCTGTTGGTCTGGCTCAGTGACGCCCGTCGCCTCCAACACCCCATTCAGCACCTTCCGGTTATTCACCCGCACCACATAGTCGCCGCGTTCGATCCCGACCTCTTCCAGCGCATCGGCCAGCATCGCGCAAATCTCGGCATCCGCCGCCATGCTCGCCGTGCCCACCGTATCCGCATCGCATTGATAGAATTGGCGAAACCGCCCCGGTCCCGGCTTTTCATTGCGCCAGACCGGTCCCATCGCATAGCGGCGGTACGGCGTCGGTAAATCGTTGCGGTGCTGCGCATAGACGCGGGCCAGGGGCGCCGTCAGATCATAGCGCAGCGCCAGCCATTTCTCGTCCTCGTCCTGCCAGGCAAAGACCCCCTCGTTAGGCCGGTCGACATCGGGCAGGAACTTGCCCAAGGCCTCGACCGTCTCGACCGCGCTCGATTCCAGCGCGTCAAAGCCATAGCGATGATAGACCCCGGCAATCGCGTTCAGCATCACGGCGCGCGTCGTCACCTCTGCGCCGAAATAATCGCGGAACCCTTTGGGCGTTTCGGCCTTGGGGCGGGGCTCTTTCTTGGGCTTGGCCATGGAATGCGTCCTTGCGGCATCTGTCGTGGCGCGGTCTAGCCCAAGGGCCGCGTCGGGGCAAGGCGGCTGCGCGATTGACCAAAGGCGCTGTCGCGCGTAATCCGATACCATGACCGAAATAGAAGAAAAACTGGCCCACCTGATCCGCACGGTTGATGACCTGTCGGATGTGATCGCGCGCCAAGACCGCGAGCTTGACCGCCTGCGCGTCCGGGTCGAGATGCTGCTCGCGCGCGAAGCTGCCCGGCAGGGCGAGAGCGATGGCGGCGTGATCCTTGGCGACGAGCGCCCACCGCATTACTGACACGGGGTTACCTTACAACCAGAGGTCCCGGGTCAGGCCCGGGACAACTACGCAGAAGTCGTCAGATTTCTTCGACCATCACCACGCCGGTCAGGCTCTTGATCGCGCCCTTGATCTGCGGCGTCACGGGATATTCCGCGCCGCTGTCAATCTCGACCTCGCCGGGCAGGTCTGCGCCCATCAGGCAGAAATGGATCGGGCCGGGGCGCGCACCGCGCGCGGCTTGGCTGGCGCTTTGCAAGACCGCGGCGACCGATCCAATCGCCCCCGGCTGATCCACGAAAATCCGCAAGCCGACTGCACCCGCCCCGGCCACCATCCCGTCAATCGGCTGCACCGCGCGGCAGAGCAATTTCAACTGATCCGCCTCCAGCGTGGCCTCGGCGGTGATCACCACCTGCGCGCCGGTTTCCAGAAACTCGCGGCATTTCTCGAGCGTGTCCGAGAATATTGTCACCTCATAACCGCCGGTCGTATCGCTGAGCTGCGCAAAGGCAAAGCGGTTGCCGCGCGCCGATTTCCGCTCTTGCCGCCCGGCCACGACCCCGGCCATCTTGACCAGCGCCGGGCCGCGTTCGGCCTGCGCCGTCACCTCGTCCAGCGTTTTCACGTCCTGCCGCCGCAATACGGTCATGTAATCGTCAAGCGGATGACCCGAGAGATAGAACCCCACGGCCTTGAACTCTTCGGTCAACCGCTCGGCGGGCAGCCAATCGTTCACGGGCGCCAGGCGCGGTTCAGGCAGGTCATCGCCCGCCTCGCCAAAGAGCGAGACCTGGCTCGAATTCTTCTGCTCATGGATCGCCGCCGAATAGCTCATCAGCGCCTCGATGCTCTCGAACACGCGGCGGCGGTTGCGGTCGAGCGCATCAAACGCCCCGGCACGGGCCAGCATTTCAAGCGGGCGCTTACCCACCCGTTTCAGATCGACCCGCTGCGCCACATCGTAGAGCGTGGCAAAGGGCCGCTCGCCCCGCCCCGCCGTGATCAGCTTCATCGCCTCGACACCCACGTTCTTGAGCGCGCCCAGCGCGTAGTGCAGCACGCCATCCCGCACGTCGAACGTGGCCTCGGAGCGGTTGACGCAGGGCGCGGCCCAAGGCAAGCCCAGCCCCTTTTTCACCTCTTGGAAATAAACCGCCAGTTTGTCGGTCAGGTGAATATCGCAGTTCATCACCCCGGCCATAAACTCGACCGGGTGATTGGCCTTGAGCCAGGCGGTCTGATAGCTGACCACCGCATAGGCCGCCGCGTGGGATTTGTTGAAGCCGTAATTGGCGAATTTCTCGAGCAGGTCAAAGACCTCGCTGGCCTTTTTCTTGTCGACGCCATTCTCCATCGCGCCCTTTTCGAACTTGGGGCGTTCCTTGGCCATCTCTTCGGCGATCTTCTTGCCCATGGCGCGGCGCAAGAGGTCGGCACCGCCAAGGCTATAGCCCGCCATGACCTGCGCGATCTGCATCACCTGTTCCTGATAGACGATGATGCCTTGGGTCTCCTCGAGGATATGGTCAATCGAGGGATGGATGGACTCGAGCTCACGCAGACCGTTCTTTACCTCGCAATAGGTCGGGATATTCTCCATCGGACCGGGACGGTAGAGCGCCACAAGCGCCACGATGTCCTCGATGCAGGTCGGCTTCATCCGCTTGAGCGCATCCATCATGCCGCTGGATTCCACTTGGAACACGGCGACCGTCTTGGCACTGGCATAGAGCCGATAGGATTTCTCGTCATCGAGCGGGATTGCCCCGATGTCATATTCGAACCCCGCAGGGGGATCATAGAGCGCGGTGCCATCCGCCGCCACATTCAGCGGACGGCCCGTCTTGCGGATCATGTCCACCGCGTTCTGGATCACGGTCAGGGTCTTGAGGCCGAGAAAGTCGAACTTGACCAGCCCCGCCTGTTCCACCCATTTCATGTTGAACTGCGTGGCCGGCATATCCGAACGCGGGTCCTGATAGACCGGCACCAGCTCATCCAGAGGCCGGTCGCCAATCACCACACCGGCGGCATGGGTCGAGGCATTGCGCAACAGCCCCTCGACCTGCTGCGCATAGGTCAAGAGCCGGTCCACGACCTCTTCATTCTTGGCCTCTTCGCGCAGACGCGGCTCGTCGGCCAGCGCCTTTTCGATGCTCACCGGCTTGACGCCCTCGACCGGGATCATCTTGGACAGCCGGTCCACCTGCCCATAGGGCATTTGCAGCACGCGCCCGATGTCGCGCACGGCGGCCTTGGACAAGAGCGCGCCAAAGGTGATGATCTGCCCTACCCGGTCACGGCCATATTTCTCTTGCACATACTGGATCACCTCCTCGCGGCGATCCATGCAGAAGTCGATGTCAAAGTCGGGCATGCTGACCCGCTCCGGGTTCAGGAACCGCTCGAAAAGCAGGCTATACCGCAGCGGATCAAGATCGGTGATGGTCAGCGCATAGGCCACCAGGCTGCCTGCGCCAGACCCCCGTCCCGGCCCCACCGGGATCGCGTGATCCTTGGCCCATTTGATGAAATCGGCCACAATCAGGAAGTAACCTGGAAATCCCATGCCCTCGATTATGCCCAACTCGAATTCGAGCCGCTTTTCATAGTCTTCGACCGGGGCGGCATGGGGGATGACGGCCAAACGGGACTTGAGCCCCTCCCGCGCCTGACGGCGCAATTCCTCGACCTCGTCATCGGCGAATTTCGGCAGGATCGGATTGCGCTTGTAGGCCCCAAAGGCGCAGCGCCGCGCAATCTCGACCGTGTTTTCAAGCGCCTCCGGAAGATCGGCAAAGAGCGCTGCCATCTCGTCCTGGCTTTTGAAATAATGCTGCGGGGTCAGGCGGCGACGCGGCGCGCTCTGATCGACATAGGCGCCCTCGGCCACGCAGAGCATGGCATCATGCGCCTCATACATGTCCGACTTGGGGAAATAGACATCGTTGGTCGCCACCAAGGGCAGATCCATGGCATAGGCCATCTCGATCAGCCCACGCTCGGTCAGCCGTTCGACCTCGGGCGCGCCGCCCTCGCCGGGATGACGCTGCAACTCGACATAGAGCCGGCCGCCAAACGCCCCCGCGAGGCGCTGCATCAGCGCCTCTGCCGCCGGGCGCTGCCCGGCTTGCAAGAGGCGCCCGACCGGTCCATCAGGCCCCCCTGTCAGGCAGATCACCTCCTCGGCATGCTGCTCCAATTCGCTCAGCGTCACATGCGGCAGGCTGCCGTCGCCCCGCAAGTAGAGGCACGAGTTGAGCTTCATAAGGTTCTCATACCCCCGCTCGCTCTGCGCCAGAAGGACTATGGGCGCAGGCGGTTTAGCGCGTTCGCCGGGGGCGAGGCTGAGATAGGCCAGATCGACCTGACAGCCCATGATGGGCTGCACGCCAGCCCCCTGTGCGCTTACGGAAAATTCGAGGGCGGAGAACATGTTGTTGGTATCGGTCACGGCCACGGCGGGCATGTCGGCGGCCACGCAGAGACCCGGCAGCTTCTTGAGCCGCATCGCCCCTTCCAGCAGGGAATATTCGGTATGCACCCGCAGGTGAATGAATCGGGGATCAGTGCTCATGCATGCCACCCTAGCCCCGGCTGCGGGGGAACAAAAGACTTGCCAAACCGCCCGCCCCCGGCTTTCATCATCTCATGACAGGCAAAGCCCGCCGCCTTCTACGCCGCATCGAAGGTCAGGCAATCCGGGGCAGACATAGGTAACGCGGCGGGCATCGGCTCATGACCCTCACGTTTCTTCTGAATGGAGAGAGCGTGGCGCTTCGGGATGTGACCCCGACGACAACCCTGCTCGACTGGCTGCGCGAGACGCGCGGTCTCACCGGCACCAAGGAAGGCTGCAATGAAGGCGATTGCGGCGCCTGCACGGTGATCGTCAGTGACGAGACCGGCGCACGCCCGCTCAACGCCTGCATCCTGCTCTTGCCGCAACTCGCCGGGCGCGCGGTGCGCACGGTCGAAGGGGTCAGCGGCCCCGAGGGCCAGTTGCACCCGGTTCAGGAGGCGATGATCGCGCATCACGGCTCGCAATGCGGCTTCTGCACACCGGGGTTCATCACCGCGATGGCCTGCGCGCATCTCAATGGAGAGCGGGATCACGACCGGGTTCTGGCGGGCAATCTCTGCCGCTGCACGGGCTACGCCCCGATCCTGCGCGCTGCCCGCGCCGCCGAAACCGCCCCCATTCCCGCATGGATGACCCAAGATCGCACCTTCATCTGGCCGGAAATACCTTCGGGGGGGCCCGCAGGGCGGGGGGCAGACAGCCCCCCTTCCTCGCTTCACCCCCGATGCGCCGATGAGGCTGCGCGCCTCTATGCCGCCCACCCCGAGGCCACGCTGATCGCGGGGGCGACCGACGTGGGCCTCTGGATCACCAAGCAATTGCGCGATCTCGACCTTCCGATCTTTCTGGGGAACTGCGCCGATCTGCGCAAGATCGACATCTCGGATACGGAGATCCGCCTTGGCGCCGGGGTTACCATCGCGGCGCTGATGCAGGCGATTGCCCCCTTTCACCCCTCCTATGCCGCGATGCTGCGGCGCTATGGTTCGGAACAGGTGCGCGCGGCGGCCACACTTGGAGGCAATATCGCCAATGGCTCGCCCATCGGCGACAACGCCCCCGCGCTCATCGCCCTTGGGGCCACCCTGCATCTGCGCCACGGCGACACCCGCCGCCAGATGCCGCTCGAGACGTTCTTTCTCGACTACGGCCAGCAGGACCGTGCGCCGGGCGAGATGGTCGAGGCCATCACCCTGCCCCGCCAACCCGATCGCCTGCGCTGCTACAAGATATCGAAACGCTTTGATCAGGATATCTCGGCCCTTCTGGGCTGCTTCAACATCACCGTGAACGAAGGTCGGATCACCGCCGCGCGGATCGCCTTTGGCGGTATGGCGGGCATCCCGAAACGCGCGCAGGCGGTCGAAGCGGCGCTGGTCGGCCAGCCTTGGTCCGAGGCCACGATTGCCGCCAGCCGCGCGGCTTGGGCGCAGGATTTCGCGCCGCTCTCGGATATGCGCGCCTCTGCCGACTATCGCCTCGACGTGGCCCGCAACCTCTTGATGCGCTACTTTCTCGAGGATCAGGGCGTCGCCACTTCGGTTCTCGAGGTGGCACCATGACCGTCGCCCGCCCTCTGCCCCATGATGCCGCGCGTCTGCATGTGACGGGGACAGCGCGTTATGTCGACGATATTCCCAGCCCGCGCGGCACGCTGCATCTGACCTTTGGCCTCAGCACCATCGCGGCGGGGCGCGTGACCGAAATGGATCTTGCGCCGGTACGCCAATGCACGGGGGTCGTCGCCGTTCTGACTGCCGCTGACTTGCCGCATGGGGCCGATTGCTCGCCCTCAGCCCATGACGAGCCGCTCTTGTGCACCGGCGAGGTGCACTACCATGGCCAGCCGCTCTTTCTGGTGATCGCCACCAGTCACCTTGCCGCGCGCCGCGCCGCACGCCGGGGACAGGTCCGTTACGAAGAAACGACCCCCCTCCTGAGCATCGACGCGGCCCTTGCCGCCAATAGCCGCTTCGAGGAGGGGCCGCGCATCTGGCAAAGGGGCGACGCCGCCCGCGCCATCACCGACGCGGCCCACAAGATTGACGGCGTGATCGAGATGGGTGGCCAAGAGCATTTCTATCTGGAAGGTCAGGCGGCCCTTGCCCTGCCGCAAGAGGGGGGCGACATGGTGATCCACGCCTCGACCCAGCATCCGAGCGAAGTCCAGCACAAGGTGGCCGAGGCGCTCGGTCGCCCCATGCATGCGGTGCGGGTGGAAACCCGGCGCATGGGCGGCGGCTTTGGCGGCAAGGAAAGTCAGGCCAACGCCCCCGCCATCGCCTGCGCCGTCGCGGCGCGGCACACGGGCCAACCCTGCAAGCTGCGCTATGACCGCGACGATGACATGGTGATCACCGGCAAGCGCCATGATTTCCGCATCACCTATCGGGCCGGGTTTGACGACACCGGTCGACTGACCGGGGCGGAGTTCGTGCATTACGCGCGCTGTGGCTGGTCGCAAGACCTGTCGCTGCCGGTGGCCGACCGCGCCATGCTGCATGCCGACAATGCCTATCACCTGCCCGCCGTGCGGATCGAGAGCCATCGGTTGCGCACCAACACCGCCTCTGCCACCGCGTTCCGCGGCTTTGGCGGGCCGCAGGGCATGCTGGGCATCGAGCGGGTGATGGATCACGTGGCGCATCATTTGGGCCTTGATCCGGTGGCGGTGCGGCAGCGCAATTACTATGCCGCAGCCGTTGGAGGGGGGCTGTCTGCCCCCCGCGCTGCGCGCCCCCCCGAAGGTATTTCGGGCCAGATGAAACCGCAGATCACGCCCTATGGGCAGAAGGTCGAGGATTTCATCCTGCACGAGATGACCGAGCGGCTGTTGGACACCTCGGACTATGCCGCGCGGCGGGCTGCGGTGGCGGCGTGGAACGCTCAAAACCCCGTGCTCAAGAAGGGGCTCGCGCTGACGCCGGTCAAGTTCGGCATCTCCTTCACGCTCAGCCACCTCAACCAGGCCGGAGCCTTGGTCCATGTCTATCAGGATGGCTCGGTGCATCTCAATCATGGCGGCACCGAGATGGGGCAAGGCCTGTTTCAAAAGGTGGCGCAGGTGGCCGCCGCGCGCTTTGGCCTGCCGCTGGAGGCGATCAAGATCACCGCGACCGATACCGCCAAGGTGCCCAACACCTCGGCCACGGCGGCAAGTTCCGGCAGCGATCTCAATGGCATGGCGGTCAAGGCGGCCTGCGATACGATCCGCGACCGGATGGCCGCCTGTCTGGCAGAGCGTTATGGCGGTGCGCCAGACGCGGTGCAGTTCAGCGCGGACCATGTGCAGATCGGCACTCGGCGCCTGAGTTTTGCCGCAGCCGCCAAACTCTGCTACGAGCAGCGCATCAGCCTGTCCGCGACCGGGTTCTACAAGACGCCCGATCTGGCATGGGATCGGATCAAGGGGCAGGGTCGCCCCTTTTACTATTTCGCCTATGGTGCCGCCGTGACCGAAGTGGTGGTGGACGGGCTGAGCGGCGAGTACCGCATCCTGCGCGCCGATATCCTGCATGATTGCGGTTCCTCTCTCAATCCCGCGCTCGACATCGGGCAGATCGAGGGCGGCTATGTGCAGGGGGCAGGCTGGCTCACGGTCGAGGAACTGGTCTGGGATGCCGCCGGACGGCTCCGCACCCACGCCCCCTCGACCTACAAGATCCCCGCCTGTTCGGACCGGCCCGCGGTGTTCAACGTGGCGCTGTGGGAGGGAGAGAACCCGCGCCCGACGATCTACCGCTCCAAGGCCGTGGGCGAGCCGCCCTTCATGCTGGGGATTTCGGCCCTGATGGCACTCAGCGATGCGGTGGCGGCGTTTGGTCCGGGCTATCCGTCGCTCGATGCCCCTGCGACGCCGGAACGCGTGCTGAGCGCCATCGCGCGCCAGAGGGCGCATGCCGATGCGTGATTTTGACGATCTGCGCAGAGCCGTCGCACGCGAGGACGCGATTGCGCGGGTTGTCATCGCCTCGACCCGAGGCTCTACCCCGCGCGCTGCCGGGGCCGCCATGCTGGTGTGGCCCGATGGGCAATCGGGCAGCATCGGCGGTGGGCGGCTGGAACATGCGGCAGCAGGGGCCGCGCGCGCGCTTTTGGCCGAAGGCGCGCACGCCCGCGTGCTGCGCCAGGCGCTCGGCCCTGCCCTTGGGCAATGCTGTGGCGGGGCGGTGGTGCTGGTGATCGAGCGGTTCGACGAGCACCGGGTAGAAGAGGCAGCAGAGGCGCTCAAACACTCGGGTGCCTGGGCGCGGCGGATCGAACCCGGCGCAGGCGACACGCCCCCCACGACGCGGCACGGCGCGGGTGCAGGCATCACATGGCTGGACGGCTGGCTGATCGAGCGGTTGCCGCCCCGGCATCCGGTGATGATCCATGGCGCGGGCCATGTGGGCCGCGCCTTGGCAGACATGCTCGCCCCCTTGCCCGATCTGGCGGTGACGCTGGCGGATTCACGACCAGAGATGTTGCGCAACCTGCACGCGAGCATCATACCCGCAGATGATCCGCTGCATGCCCTCGGGCACGCGCCGGATACCGCCACGCATATCATCGTGACCCACGACCATGCGCTCGATCTCGAGCTGTGCCACCGGCTCTTGCACCGGTCTTTTGCAGGCGCGGGATTGATCGGCTCTGCCACCAAATGGGCGCGGTTTCGGCAGCGATTGGCGGCTCTCGGGCATTCCGACGCGCAGATTTCACGCATTTCCTGCCCTATTGGCGATCCGAACCTGGGCAAACACCCGCAAGCCATTGCGCTTGGCGTGGCGGCTGCGCTACTGAAAGAACCGGGCATCAGGGCCGCAGACCGAAGGAGAACCGCGTGACAGGCGATTTGCTGACCGTCTCGGGTCTGACCAAGGCCTACCCCGGGGTTGTCGCCAATGACGCCGTGTCCTTTGCCATCCGCGAGGGCGAGGTGCATGCCCTTCTGGGCGAGAATGGCGCCGGGAAATCCACCCTCGTCAAGATGATCTATGGTCTGGTCAAGCCCGACAGCGGCACCATGACACTGCGCGGGACGCCCTATGCCCCACACGACCCCCATGCCGCGCGCCTGGCCGGGGTCGCGATGGTGTTTCAGCATTTCTCGCTCTTCGATGCGATGAGCGTGGCAGAAAACGTGGCCCTCGGGATGGAGAAACCGCCAGCGCTGCGCGATCTCGCGGCCCGCATTCGCGATGTCTCGGAGACCTATGGCCTGCCGCTTGACCCCGATCGCACGGTTGGCGACCTCTCGGCAGGCGAACGCCAGCGGGTCGAGATCATCCGCTGTCTCTTGCAGGAACCGCGCCTCTTGATCATGGACGAGCCGACATCGGTGCTCACGCCGCAAGAGGTGGAAATCCTGTTTCAGACCCTGCGCAAGCTGACCGGCGAAGGCGTGGCGATCCTCTACATCTCGCACAAGCTAGAGGAAATACGGGCGCTCTGCGATCATGCCACCATTTTGCGGCAGGGCCGCAACGTGGGCACCTGCACCCCCCGCGAGACCTCGGCCCGCGCGATGGCCGAATTGATGGTGGGCTCCAGCTTTGCCGCGCCGGAGCGGGCCCGGGGTGGCAAGGGAGAAGTGCTGCTGGAGGTGTCTGGCCTGTCGGTGGCGGCACAGGGACAGTTCGGCACCGCGCTGCACGCGATTTCCTTTGCCGTGCAGGCCGGAGAGGTACTGGGCATCGGCGGGGTGGCGGGAAACGGACAGGATGAACTTTTGGCCGTGCTCTCGGGGGAAATGCCGGTGGCGGCAGAGACCCTGCGCCTGAAGGGTGCGACCATCGGCCAGCACGGCCCCAGCCAGCGCCGCGCCATGGGTCTGCTCACCGCGCCCGAGGAACGGCTGGGACATGCCGCAGCCCCGGACATGAGCCTGACGGAAAATGCGATCCTGACCGGCGCGGCGCGGGAAAACCTGGTCAACCGCGGCTTTCTCAAATGGGACGCAGCCGAGGCCTTTGCCCGCCGGATCATCACCGGCTTTGACGTGCGCACACCGGGCCCCGGCACCGCCGCGCGGGCGCTCTCGGGCGGCAATTTGCAAAAGTTCGTCATTGGCCGCGAAGTCCTGCAACGACCCGAGGTTCTGGTGGTCAATCAGCCCACCTGGGGCGTCGATGCCGCCGCCGCCGCCGCGATCCGGCAAGCCTTGCTCGATCTCGCCGCTGGGGGCGCGGCAGTCATCTGCATCAGTCAGGATCTGGATGAGTTGATCGAGATTTCCGACCGCTTCGGTGCGCTCAGCGAGGGGCGGCTCTCGGAGATACGGCCCACCCAAGGCCTGAGCGTCGAAGAGATCGGTTTGATGATGGGCGGCGCACATGGCATGGAGGTGGCGCATGTCTGACCCGTTGTTTTCGAGTATTTTTACCAAAAAGAAGCCTGGGCGCGTGCCATGCTGAAACTCGAGAAGCGCCCCCAACCCTCGCAACTCTGGACATGGGCCACGCCGGTTCTGGCGGTGCTGATCACCATGGTGGCGGGGGGTGCGCTCTTTGCCGCCCTGGGCCAGGACCCGGTCGCGGCGATCTCGACGATCTTCTGGCAGCCGCTTTTTGGCGAGTTCGCGTTTTATTACCGGCCCCAACTTCTGATCAAGGGCGCGCCTCTGGTGCTGATTGCCACTGGCCTCAGCCTCGGGTTTCGCGCCGGCATCTGGAACATCGGGGCCGAGGGGCAATATATCGTCGGCGCGCTTGCGGGTGCCGGGGTGGCGCTTGCCTTTTATCCGGCTGAAAGCGCGCTGATTTTTCCGCTGATGGTGCTGGCAGGCGCGTTGGGGGGCTGGGCCTGGGGCATGATCCCGGCGGTTCTCAAGCTGCGGTTCGGCACCAATGAAATCCTCGTGTCGCTGATGCTCGTCTATGTCGCCGAGCAATTGCTGGCGGCCATGGCGCTTGGCCTGATGAAAAACCCCGAGGGGCGCGGTTTTCCCGGCTCGCGCAACCTGCGCCAATATGACAGCGCCCATAACGCGGAGCTTATCACCGGCACCGGCATGCATTGGGGGGTGGTGGCGGCGCTGATCGCGGTCATTTTCGCCTATGTGCTGCTCAGCCGACACCTTCTTGGGTATCACATCCGGCTGGCCGGTCAGGCCCCACGCGCGGCGCGGTTCGCCGGGGTGCGCCCGGCGCGGCTCGTGCTCTTTTGTCTTGGCACCTCGGGTGCTCTGGCAGGTCTGGCCGGATTGTTCGAGGTAGCGGGGCCCGCAGGGCAGGTCAGCATTGATTTCAACGTGGGCTATGGGTTTACCGCGATCATCGTGGCCTTTCTGGGCCGGTTGCACCCGTTCGGCATCCTGCTTGCGGGGCTCTTGATGGCGCTCACCTATATCGGGGGCGAATTGGCGCAATCCAACATGGGCCTGCCCGCCGCCGCGATCCAGCTCTTTCAGGGGATGTTGTTGTTCTTTCTGCTGGCCGTTGACCTGCTGACGAATTACCGCATCCGGTTGGCGACAAAGGAGGTGGCGTGATGGTCCTCTCGTCGATTGATCCGGCGCTGCTTCTGGCCTCGCTCATCGTGGCCTCGACCCCCATCCTGCTGGCAGCCCTTGGCGAGCTGGTCGTCGAGCGGGCGGGGGTGCTCAACCTCGGGGTTGAGGGCATGATGATCACCGGCGCAATCTGCGGCTTTGCGATGGCCGTCAATACCGGATCGCCGTTCGTGGGCTTTGTCGCCGCCGCCGCCGGGGGGGGCATTCTGGCGCTGCTCTTCGCGCTCTTGACGCAACTGGCCCTTGCCAATCAGGTGGCCAGCGGTCTGGCGCTCACGCTGTTTGGCCTTGGCCTATCGTCCCTGCTGGGGCAGGGCTATGTCGGGATCAAGCCGCCGCCGACCACCCGGCTCGACCTGCCTGTCCTGAGCGATCTGCCCTTTGTCGGGCGTGTCCTCTTTTCCCATGATCTGATGGTTTATTTCGCCCTGGCACTTGTCGCTCTGGTCTGGGCGCTGTTGAAATATACCCGTGCCGGGTTGATCCTGCGCGCGGTGGGCGAAAACCACGAGGCCGCGCATGCACTTGGCTACAAGGTGGTGCGCATCCGCATTCTGACGATCCTCTTTGGCGGGGCCTGCGCGGGTCTGGGCGGGGCCTATCTCAGCCTCGTGCGCGTGCCGCAATGGACCGAAGGCATGACCTCGGGCGCAGGCTGGATCGCGCTGGCGCTCGTGGTCTTTGCCTCGTGGAAGGTGGGGCGCGTGCTGCTTGGCGCGTGGCTCTTTGGCGGGGTATCGGTGCTGCAACTCAACCTTCAGGCCGCGGGTGTCGCTATCCCAGTCGAATATCTTTCCATGTCGCCCTACTTGATCACCATCCTCGTGCTGGTCATCATGTCGGCGGACAAATCCCGCGCGCCCGGCTCGCTTGGCCGCATCTTTCACGCCTCACAATAAAAGCAAAACAGGGAGACCCCGAATGAAACTCACGCATCTATTGACCTCTGCCGCACTGGCGCTTGGTCTGGCAAGCGCCGCAGTGGCGCAGGACAGAACCAAGGTCGGCTTTATCTACGTGGGCCCCATCGGCGATGGTGGCTGGACCTATGAGCATGACAAGGGACGTCAGGCTGTCGAGGCGCAGTTTGGCGACGCCGTCGAAACCGTCTATCAAGAAAGCGTGCCAGAGGGTGCCGATGCCGAGCGCGCGATCACGCAGATGGCGCTCCAGGGCGCGGACCTGATCTTTACCACCTCCTTCGGCTTCATGGAGGCGACGCTGGCGGTGGCCGAGAAATTCCCGAACGTGAAATTCGAACACGCCACCGGCTACAAGACGCTGCCCAATGTCTCGACCTATTCCGCCCGCTTCTACGAGGGGCGCGCGGTGCAGGGCCATATCGCGGGCAAGATGACCAAATCGAACATCGTGGGCTACATCGCGTCTTATCCCATCCCCGAGGTCATTCGCGGCATCAATTCGGCCTATATCCACGCGAAAAAGGTCAACCCGGATGTCGAGTTCAAGATCATCTGGGCCTATACATGGTTTGATCCCGCGAAAGAGGCCGACGCCGCCACTGCATTGATCGAACAAGGTGCCGACGTGATCCTGCAGCACACTGACTCTACCGCGCCGCAGGCCGCCGCTGAAAAGGCCGGCAATGTCGTGACCTTCGGACAAGCCTCGGACATGGGCGAATACGCCCCCTTCCCGCGCGTGTCGTCGATCATCGACAACTGGGCGCCCTATTACATCGCCCGCACGCAGGCGGTGATTGACGGGACATGGGAGAGCACGCAGACATGGGATGGCATCGGGCCGGGCATGGTCGGCATTGGCGAGATTTCCGATGCGGTGCCTGCAGATGTCAAGGCAGAGGCACTGGCCCTCAAGGCCGCCATGGCCGAGGGCAGCTATCACCCCTTCACCGGCCCGCTGAAAAAGCAGGACGGGTCGGACTGGCTGGCCGAAGGCGAGGTCGCCGATGACGGCACGCTTTTGGGGATGAATTTCTATGTCGAGGGGCTGACAGGCGAGATTCCGAACTAACCGCCGGGACAGGTCTGGATAGGACAGCCGCCGGGATACCGGCGGCTGTTTGCGTTCATCGCGGGGGTCATTGGCGCGACATCGCCACCGGTCGGTTTCAGAACAGACGCGCGCGAGGCAGGCCATACTCTTTGGCGCATGGACCGCCAGGAGACAGACCATGAACAGCCCCGAAGCCCTGATTGATCTAGACCGCTACCCAGTTCACCAAATGGGGCTGGCGCGCGACGCGGTCCTTGCCCGTGTCCGGGCTGATCTTGGGCACGATGGCTGCGCGGTGCTCAAGGGGTTCCTCACCCCGGCCGGGGTGGAGATCCTGCGCGCGCAGGCAGAGGGCGTTGCGGACAAGGCGTTTCGATCCTTCAACCGCACCAACCCCTATTTCACCAAGGACGACCCGAGCCTGCCCGCCACCGATCCACGCCGGCGGTTCTTCGAACGCTCCAACAGCTTTATCCCGGCGGACAACTTTCCACCCGCAAGCCCGCTGCGCGCGCTCTATGAATATCCCGCCTTGACCACGTTCATTCAGGACTGTCTGGAGGAGGAAAAATTCTATCCCTATGCCGATCCGTTGGCCGATGTGATCGTGAATGCCGCCGATGAAGGCAACGGATTCCCGTGGCATTTCGACACCAACAATTTCACCGTCACCATCGCGCTTCAGAATGCCGATGAGGGAGGCGCGTTTGAATACGCGCCCAATATCCGTGCCGGGGGCGAGAATTTCGCCGAGGTGGAAAAGGTGCTGGATGGCACCTCGGACAAGGTCAGAACGCTTGTGCTGGAACCCGGCGATCTTCAGATTTTCCGGGGGCGCTATTCGCTCCACCGGGTCGCCCCCTTGCGCGGCGCGACCCCGCGTTACGTCGCCATCCTGTCGTATGTCGAAGAGCCGGGAATGGTGGGCACGCCCGAACGCTGTCAACAGCTTTACGGCCGCACCCTGCCAATCCATCACGAGCGTGCAGGTCTGCGGGCCGATGCCTATATCGACTAACCCTCGTTGGGATACCAGAAGAGCGCAGCCCAGATCACCATGCCGACATAGGCCAGACACATCACGATCAGCGCCGCCCAGGTAAAGATCACCAGCGCCGCCGCGACACAGGCAAAGGCCAGGAGGAAGAACTTGACGTTCTCGCGCGAGATGCGGGTTTTCTTGAACGACCAGACCGGCACCGGCGAAATCATCAAGAGACCGACACCGGCCATGTAGAGCCCGGTGAGGAACGCAGGCGGCGGGGACATATCGGGTAGCGCGAAGGTCACGAACATCGGCAGCATCGCCAGAAGCGCGCCTGCGGGCGAGGGCAATCCCTGGAAATAGGCCCCCGATCCGCCCTTGCCGCCCTCTTCGCGCGCGCTGACGTTGAACCGCGCCAGACGCATGACGCAGCACACGGCAAAGAAGAGCACCGCGATCCACCCCGCCTGCCGCGCATCCTGAAGGCCCCAGTAATAGATCACCAGCGGGGCCGCGACGCCGAAGTTGACGAAATCCGCCAGCGAATCAAGCTCGGCCCCCATGGCGCTCGAACTGCGCAAAAGCCGCGCCAGACGACCATCGAGACCGTCCAGAACCCCGGCAATGAGCAAGAGCTGCACCGCGCGCACATAGTCCCCCTGCACGCCGAGCCGGATTGCCGTCACCCCGGCACAGATCGCGGCAACCGTCAGCATGTTGGGCAAAAGCTGCGCCAGCGTCACCTCGCGGCGCGCGTGGGGCTCGGGGTCTGGCGTCATTGCTCCAACTCCGCGATCACGGTTTCCCCCGCCACCATGGTCTGACCCACGCGCACACTCGGAGCAACACCTTCGGGCAGATAGACATCGAGGCGAGAGCCAAAGCGAATGAGGCCAAACCGCTCTCCACGCCCAATGACCGCCCCCGGTTTCACGAAACAGACAATCCGCCGCGCCACCAATCCGGCGATCTGCACCACCGGCAAGAGCCGCCCATCGGCCATCTCGATCACCACGCCATTGCGCTCGTTATCCTCGCTGGCCTTGTCGAGAGAGGCGTTGAGGAATTTGCCGGGGCGATAGGCCACCGTCTTGATGGTGCCTGCGACCGGCGCGCGGTTCACATGGCAGTTGAATACGCTCATGAACACGCTGACGCGGGTGAGCGGCGTGTCCGGCAGGCCCAGTTCGGCAGGCGGCACCACCGGTTCGATCAGCGACACGATGCCGTCTGCGGGGCTGATGATCAGGCCGGGGCGCTCGGGGGTCACGCGCGCGGGGTCGCGAAAGAAATAGTAGCACCACACCGTGAGGCCCGCGCCGATCCAGCCCAGCACATCCCAGACCATGAAGAGCGCAAGCGTGACGAGCGCAAAGATCGCCACGAACTTGCGTCCCTCGGGGTGCATCGGCTTGATGAAGGTTTCATGCATTTTCATGCGCGTGCGCTCCTTGCGACGGGTTCGGGTTTGCTTCCGTTTCCCCCCGCCTAAGCTCATGGCTCTCAACTTTCAAGGTGACAGCTTTTCTTTGCAACATCCACATGGCAATCTCTGCGCCATGACCATGCAAATCACCTCCCCCGACGGAACCCCGGCCAGCCGCTTTGCCTTTGGCACCATGCAATTCGGCGATGCCGCAGACGAGACCGCCTCGCGCGCCATGTTCGACGCCTGCCTCGGCGCGGGCATCACCCATTTCGATACCGCGCATCTTTATACCGATGGCGCTTCGGAAACGCTCTTGGGGCGGTTCGCCGCCGCGCACCGCGACCGGCTGACCATTGCCACCAAAGCCGGGTATTCCGGCGGGGCGGGGCGCGAGAACATCCTCGCGCAGTTCGACATCTCTCGCCAGCGTCTGGGGATGGACAAGGTCGAGATTCTCTACCTCCACCGCTTTGATCCCGACACGCCGCTCGAGGAAACTCTGGAAACCTTCGCCGAGTTGCGCGCGCGCGGACAGATCAATCATGTCGGCCTGTCGAATTTCGCCGCGTGGCAGGTGATGAAGGCCGCCTGCATCGCCGCGCGCTTCGATCTGACCATTTCGATCCTGCAACCGATGTATAGCCTCGTGAAACGGCAGGCCGAAGTTGAAATCCTGCCGATGGCCGCCTCCGAAGGCATGGTGGTGGCGGGGTATTCGCCACTGGCCGGCGGGTTGCTCACGGGTAAGTACGCGCGCGGCGAAACCGGGCGGCTCACGGGCAATGAACGCTACGCCATCCGCTATGGTCAGGGCTGGATGCAAGAGGCGGCGCTTGCCCTTGTCGAGATTGCGCAAGAGTTGGGCACCGATCCTGCCACCCTCGCGGTGGCGTGGGCAGCGCAGCATCCGGCCAACCCCGTGCCGATCATTTCCGGCCGCTCTGCCGCGCAGATCGCGCCATCGCTGGCTGCCCTCGATTTCGAGATGGACGCGGCCCTTTATGCGCGGATTGCCGCCCTCAGCCCCGCACCGCCCCCCGCCACCGACCGCACCGAAGAGGCCTGAGCCGATGGCGCAACGCCCCCTGCCGCCAACCGCCTCGATCGCACACGCGGGCGACGGGGCCAAGCTGCACGCGCCCTCTGCCGAGCGCAACGCGGCGATCATCACCGAGGCTCTGGTCGGCATCGCGCCAGCGACAGGCCGCGCGCTCGAAATTGCCAGCGGCACGGGTCAGCATATCGTGGGCTTTGCGCGTGCGATGCCCGGCCTCGTCTGGCAACCGACAGAGGTTGATCCGACGCGGCGCGCCAGCATCGACGCTTGGGCGGCTGAGGCGGGATTGCCCAATCTGCGCGCGGCCATGCCCCTCAACGCGACACAAGCGGGTTGGGGCACAGAGGCGGGCGAGCGCGCCTTGATCGTGCTCATCAACCTCCTGCATCTCATTTCGACGCCAGAGGCACAAACGCTGGTGCAAGAGGTGGCCCGTGCCCTCGCCCCGGCGGGGCGCTTTGCGCTATACGGGCCGTTCCTGCGCGAGGGGCAGGCCACATCCGAGGGCGACGCCCGGTTCCACGCGAGCCTGATCGCGCAGGACCCCGCCATCGGCTACAAGGATCTGGAAGAGGTCCAGCATTGGCTGTGCGACGCGGGGCTCACCTTGATCGACACCCGCGCGATGCCCGCCAACAATGTCCTCTTGATTGCAGAGCGGCCCGCCTGATCTGGATCAAGGCCATGCGCGGCGCGGCATGGTTTCTGCCGGAACAGAGACAGGCAGAGGGAGCGCACGCAAATGAGTTGGCCAACCAGGATCGAGACCACCCGGCAGGAGTTGCGCACGCTCAACGCGCTCATTCCTGACACCGCCCGCGCCTTCGGTGGCTTGGGCAAGGCCGTCAAGGAAGGCGGCACGCTTGACTTCAAGGTCAAGGAATTCGTGGCCCCGGGCATTGCGGTTGCCACCAAATGCGAACCCTGCATCGCCCTGCATATGGAAGCGCTCATTCGCACAGGGGCCACCCGCGAAGAAGTGGGTGACGTGCTCGCCATGTCGATCCAGATGGGCGGCGGCCCGGCGATGATGTATGCCGCCAAGGCGCTGGCCTGTTACGATGAACTTTCGGAAAAAGGCCAGCCAGCATAAAAACGGCTGACCGATTCACGGTAATCAGGTTAGGCTTGGGGCAGGTCTTCTTGTAACGGGTTTGCCGATGCTGCGTGCTCTTTTCCTCTGCCTTGCCTTCCTTTGCGGACCCGCTCTGGCAACCGAGCGGTTCGGCGACTATGCCCCGGTTGATTTCGGCCCGCGCGGCCCGTCACGCTATCCGGTTCATGGCATCGACGTGGCGCGCTTTCAGAACGAAATCGACTGGCGGCGCGTGGCGCTTTCAGGGGTGGCTTTTGCCTTTATCAAGGCAACCGAGGGCGGCGATCTCAAGGACGCGCAATTCGACCGCAACTGGCAATTGGCCGCGCGCAATGGCGTGCCGCGCGGGGCCTATCATTTCTACTATTTCTGCACCCCGCCCGAAGTGCAGGCGCAATGGTTCATCCAGAACGTGCCGCGCCGGGGCAAGGCGTTGCCGCCCGTGCTCGATATGGAGTGGAACCCGTTTTCGCCCACCTGCACGGTGCGCCCACCGGGGGCAGAGGTGCGCAGGCAAGCCCAGATTTTCCTCGATATAGTCGAGCGCTATTACGGCCAGCGCCCGATCATCTACACGACCCCGGAATTCTACGAGCAAAACGGCATCGGACAGATAGAGGGGGTGGAATTCTGGTTGCGCTCGGTCGCCAAGACGCCCGATCAGGTCTACCCCGGCAAACGCTGGACCTTTTGGCAATATACCGGCACCGGCATCGTGCCGGGGGTCGAGGGCGGCGTCGATATCAACGTCTTTGCCGGGTCTGAGGGGGATTGGAAAACCTGGCTCGGGGCGCATTGGAAATAGGGGGCGCCGATTGGCGCCCCCTATGCTGAGTTACCCGTCCTTGCGGATGGTCTCGTTCTTGGGGTCATAGGGGCTGTCGCAGGTCACGACGGCATCCCAGAGCTGATCAAGCATCTTGACCTTGAGCTTGGTGCCCTCGACCGCCTGCTCGGGCTTGACATAGCCCATGCCGATGGACTTGCCGAACGCCACCGAATAGCCGCCAGAAGTCAGGCGACCGACGCGCTCACCCTCGGGCGTATAGAGCACCTCACGCCCCCAGGGATCGGCATCGGCGGGCCCGTCGATCAGAAGCGTGCAGCATTTCACGCGCACGCCGGTCTCGACCATCTTGGTCTTGCCACGGAAGTCCTTGTCCAGATCGACAAAGCGGGGCAGGTCCGCCTCGAGCGGGGTCGCGTCGCGGCCAAGCTCGTTGCCGAAGGCGCGATAGGATTTCTCCTGCCGCAACCAGTTTTGCGCGCGCGCGCCGACCAGCTTCATTCCATACTTTGCGCCAGCCTTTTCCAGCAGATCGAACAGGTAGTTCTGCATCTCTATCGGGTGATGCAATTCCCAGCCCAATTCGCCGGTATAGGCCACGCGGATGGCATTGACCGGGCACATGCCCAGCTCTATCCGCTGCGCCGACAGCCACGGGAATCGCTTGTTGCTGAGCGCGGTCGCCGGATCGGCATCCTTGATGACCTCGTTGAGCACCGCGCGCGATTTCGGCCCCGCGATGGCAAAGACACCCCATTGCGTCGTCACGTCCTGAATCTCGATATAGCCGAATTCGCCCGCCATATCCTCGGCCGATTTGCGCAGGTAATCGGCGTCGTATTCCGTCCAGGCCCCGGCAGAGACGAGGTAATACTCGTGCTCCTTGAGGCGCACGATGGTGTATTCCGTGCGCGTCGTGCCGTGATCGGTCAGCGCATAGGTCAGGTTGATACGACCCACTTTCGGCAGTTTGTTGCAGGTGAACCAATCGAGGAACGCAGTCGCCCCCGGCCCCTTGACCATGTGCTTGGAAAAGGCGGTCGCGTCGATCAGGCCCACGCCCTCGCGGATGGCCTTGGCCTCTTCGACGGCATATTGCCACCAGCCGCCCCGGCGGAAGCTGCGCGCGTCATGGTCGAAGTTTTCCGGCGCGTCGAGGGGCCCGTAATAGTTGGGGCGTTCCCAGCCATTGACAAAGCCGAACTGCGCGCCGCGCGCCTTCTGACGGTCATAGGCGGGCGAGGTGCGCAGCGGACGGCAGGCCGGGCGCTCTTCATCCGGGTGATGCAGGATATAGACGTGGTCGTAGCATTCCTCGTTCTTGCGCGCGGCAAACTCGGTCGTCATCCAATTCGACGAATAGCGCTTGGGATCAAGGCTCGCCATGTCGATCTCGGCCTCGCCATTCACCATCAACTGCGCGAGGTAATAGCCGGTGCCGCCCGCCGCGGTAATGCCAAAGCTGAACCCCTCGGCCAGCCACATGTTGCGCAGCCCCGGCGCGGGACCGACCAGCGGGTTGCCATCGGGCGTATAGCAGATCGGCCCGTTGAAATCATCCTTGAGGCCGCTTTCCTCGCACGAAGGAATACGGTGGATCATCGCCATGTATTGTTCTTCGATCCGCTCCAGATCGAGCGGGAAGAGGTCGGCGCGGAAGCTGTCCGGCACGCCATATTCAAAGCAGGCAGGGGCATTCTTTTCATACACACCCAGAATCCAGCCGCCGCGCTCTTCACGCACATAGCTCTGCGCATCGGCGTCGCGCACGACCGGGTGTTCCTTGCCGCCCTGTCTGCGGAATTCGACCAGCGCCGGGTCCTGATCCATCACGACGAACTGATGCTCGACGGGGATTGCCGGAATCTTGATGCCCAATTTCTTGGCGGTGGTCTGCGCATGGTTGCCCGAGGCTGTCACGACATGCTCTGCGGTGATGACGATCTGCTCGTCCGAAGGAACCAGATTGCCGCCCTTTTCCACCATCTTGGTGCAGGTCACTTCCCAGGCGCTGCCGGTCCAGTGGAACGCATCCGCCTGCCACTTGCGCTCGATCATCACGCCGCGCTGACGCGCGCCCTTGGCCATGGCCTGCGTCACATCGGCGGGGTTAATATAGCCGTCGGTGTTGTGATAGAGCGCGCCCTTGAGATCAGAGGTGTTGATCAGCGGCCACCGCTCCTTGATCTCGTCCGGGGTCAGCCACTGATAGGGCACGCCGCAGGTCTCGGCGGTCGAGGCGTAGAGCATGAACTCGTCCATGCGCTCTTGGGTCTGCGCCATGCGCAGGTTGCCCACGACGGCAAACCCCGCGTTGAGCCCGGTTTCGGCCTCCAGCGTCTTGTAGAATTCCACAGAATACTTGTGGATATGGGTGGTCGCAAAGGACATGTTGAAGAGCGGCAGAAGCCCCGCTGCGTGCCAGGTAGAGCCGGAGGTCAACTCGTCCCGCTCCAGCAGCATCACATCCTCCCACCCGGCCTTGGCGAGATGATAGGCAATCGAGGTGCCAACGGCCCCACCGCCAACGACGAGGGCTTTGACCTGGGTTTTCATGACGTGCGACTCCCTTCGGGTAACATGAGTTGGGCCGATGTTTATCAATCCTGCCATTTCGCGCGCAGCCCATCCGACGCAACGCCGCACGAAAGCGACGTCACGCCAGATCGCATGCGAAAACAGAGGTGTGGATTTCTCTGACGAGGATTGATAGCGTGCGCCGCAATGCAGAAATGACCGGACTTCAGCCCATGAGCGCCACCGCCACCAAGACCGCCCCCCTGCCGGAGGATATCCGCGCCATGAAAGGCGGCACGCCCATCGTCAGCCTCACGGCCTATACGACGCCGATGGCGCGGATGATGGATGCCGCCTGCGATTTCGTGCTGGTGGGCGACAGCGTGGGCATGGTGGTGCACGGCCTGCCCTCGACCCTTGGTGTCACGATGGAGATGATGATCCTGCACGGTCAGGCAGTCGCGCGCGGCCTCAGCCATGCCATGCTGGTGATCGACATGCCCTTCGGTTCCTATGAGGAAAGCCCCGAACAGGCCTTTCGCAACGCGGCGCGGATCATGCGCGAGACAGGTGCCGCGGCGGTCAAGCTCGAGGGCGGGCGGCATATGGCGGACACCATCGCCTTTCTCGTGGCGCGCGGTGTGCCGGTGATGGCGCATATCGGCCTCACGCCACAATCCATCAACACGCTGGGCGGCTACAAGGTGCAGGGGCGCGGCGATGCCGCCGAGACGCTCTTGGCCGATGCCCGCGCGGTCAGTGCGGCAGGGGCCTTTTCGGTCGTGCTGGAAAAGGTCACGGCCTCGCTGGCCGACCGGATCACGGCAGAGATTCCCATTCCCACCATCGGCATCGGTGCCTCGGTGGGCTGCGATGGGCAAATTCTCGTGGTCGATGACATGCTGGGGCTCTTCACTGCCTTCAAACCGAAATTCGTCAAGCGTTACGGCAATCTGGGCGCGGATGGCGAGGCCGCGATTGCCGCCTATGCCGCCGAGGTGCGCGCGCGGACCTTCCCCGCAGCCGAACATACCTTTGCCGACAAGGCGCCGCGCGGATGAGCGCGCCCATCCTGCGCGACCTCAGCGCGCTGCGTGCCGCCACCCGTCCCTGGATTTTGGCTGGCGAGACGATTGGCGTCGTGCCCACCATGGGCGCGCTGCATGACGGGCACCTGTCGCTGGTGGCGGCGGCCAAGGCAGCCTGCGACCGGGTGATCGTGACCATCTTTGTCAATCCAAAGCAGTTCAACAATCCCGAGGACCTCAAGAACTATCCTCGCACGGAAACCGAGGACGCACGCAAGCTGGAGCGCTTCGACGTGGACGCCCTCTGGGTGCCGGATGGCGACCAGATGTATCCCGAGCATTTCGCCACGACCGTCTCTGTCGCGGGCCTCACGGATGTGATGGAGGGCGTCTATCGCCCCGGCCATTTCGACGGGATGTCCACGGTCGTGACCAAGCTTTTTACCCAGACAGCAGCCACCGATGCCTTTTTTGGCGAAAAGGACTATCAGCAGCTGATGGTCGTGCGCCGCATGGCGGCGGATCTGGATATTCCGATCACCGTGCATGGCTGCCCGACGATCCGGGAGATCGACGGCCTGGCCATGTCCTCACGCAACCTGCTTTTGTCGGACCGCGCCCGCACCACGGCCCCCGTGCTGCATGAGGTGATGGAGCAGATCGCCGAAGGGCTGCGCGCAGGCACCGAGTTTGGCACGCTGCACGCCGAGGCGGTGACGCGGCTGGAGCGGGCGGGCTTTACCGGGGTCGATTACCTCGATCTGCGCGCGCAGGACGATCTGTCGGCCCTCGCGACCCCAATACGCCCCGCCCGGCTCTTTGCGGCGACCTGGCTGGCAGGGGTGCGCCTGATCGACAATATCGCCATCGGCACCTGAGCGGTTTCATCGTTCTCTAAATACTCAAAACCCAGCACCTGCCGCAGGGCCTGAATCTTGAGTATTTTCATAACAGGGAACTCACGCCCCGAACAACTCTGCAAGCGCAAGCGCCATGACAAGCGCGGACTGCTCCATATCCTCGATCCCTACATATTCATCCGGCTTATGCGCCAGATCGAGAATACCGGGGCCATAGGCGATGCAATTCTTCAGCCGCCCGATCCGGTCGATATGTTTCTGGTCATAGGTGCCGGGGCTGACCACGTAATCGGCGGCATGGCCGAACACCTGATCCACCGCCCGCGCCACCGCCCCCACCACCGGCGCATCGCGGTCGGTCATCGTTGGCAGGACGCGGTGCAATTCCCGCAATGTATAGTCAAACCCCGCTCTGCCGTTGCGCAGGTTTTCCAGCAGATCACGGATTTCGGATTCGACCGCGCCAATATCCTCCTCGATCAGGAACCGCCGGTCGATCACCATCCGGCAGCGGTCAGGCACGCAAGGGCTGGGCAGGCCGGTGTATTCGGCGGCCTGCTCCGGCTCGCCGCCATGAATCGAGTTGATGTTGAGCGTAGAGTGCCGCGCGCCTTCGGGAACAACCGGCATCTCGGTGCGCCGGGCCGCCAGTGCGGGAAATAGCTGCGCCTCCATCCGTTCGATCACGGCGCCCATGTGCCGCACGGCGCAATCCCCGAGAAAAGGCATGGAGCCATGCGCAATCTCGCCATGGGTCTCGATTTCGGCCCACCAGACGCCACGATGCCCAAGGCAAATGCGATCCTTGCCCAAGGGCTCGGGGATGATGACGTGATCCACCCGGCCGGGGCTGAAATAGCCGCGCTCTGCCAGATAGGCGACGCCGCCAAAGCCACCCGATTCCTCATCCGCCGTGCCGCTGATCTCGATGGCCCCGGCGTAATCGGGACAGGTGGCGACGAAGGCCTCTGCCGCGATGATGCTTGCCGCAAGTCCGCCCTTCATGTCGCAGGCCCCGCGCCCGTAGACCTTGCCGTCGATCACCGCCCCACCAAAGGGATCCACGGTCCAGCCATGGCCGACCTCGACCACGTCGATATGGCTGTTGAAATGCACGCAGGCGCCGGGGCGCGCGCCCGCGCGCCGCGCCACGATATTCCAGCGCGGATGCCGGTCGCTGTCGCCCGGCGCGCCCTGTGCGCGGATCAATTCGGTCTCGAACCCCGCCGCGCGCAGACGACGGTCGAGATAGTCGCAAATCTCGCGGTAATTCTCGCCCGGCGGGTTCAGGGTGGGAATGCGGATCAGATCCTGCGTGAGAGCGATCAGATCGTCGCGCCGCGCCGCGATTTCGGCCTGCAGACGCTCCGATACCCTCATTCGACCCAGCCCGGCGCGCGCCCGAGCAGCGCCTCGGCCTCGTCCACGATCCGCGTGATGATCTCGGCCACCGGCGGGCGATCATGGATCAGCCCCGTTGCCTCACCCACAAAGGTATTGGCGCGGGTCGGATCACCCGCCGCCCAACCCGTCGCCCAGTCGTCTCGCGCGGGCAAATCCCTGCGCAAACCGTCGGGATCGTCATGCCAACGCTCTGTCACCGCATTGCGCAGCACGCGCGCCGTGTAGCGTGCAGGCCAACGCAGATCGCGCGCGGCATCCATCACGGTCGAGCGGATCGTCTGATCCCCGGTCGCGGCAATCGCGGCATCGGTCATCGCCTCTGACACCTGCGCCTCGGCAGAGGCCCAGAGGCGCGATCCCATCAGAACGCCGTCCGCCCCCAGCATGAGCGACGCGGCCAATCCCCGCCCATCGGCAATGCCCCCCGCCGCCAACAGCAGCACCTCGGGGGCCTGCCGCGCCAGCCAGTCGGCCACCTCGGGAACCAGCGTGATCGTGCCACGCCGCTCGCCGTGGCCCCCCGCCTCGGCCCCCTGCGCCACGATGATCCGCGCCCCGCACTCAGCCGCGCGCTGCGCGTCTCGCAGGGTCTGGACCTGACAGATGAGCGGCACGTCCGCCGCCGCGATCCGGGGCGCGAATGGCGCGGGATCGCCGAACGATAGGCACAGCGCCGCCGGTTTGCGCGCCAGAACCTGATCCAGAACCGCAGGGTTTTCGGCCATTTTCCATGTGATGAACCCGCATCCTACCTGCGCATTCCCCGCCTCGGCAAAGGCCCCGTCCAGCCAGTCGGCACTTCCATAACCGCCCCCGATCAGGCCCAGCCCGCCAGCGTGGGTCACAGCCGCCGCCAAACGCCCCCCGGCGGCAAAGGCCATCGGCGCGCAGAGAATGGGATGGGTCAGGCCAAGGGCCTCGGTCAAACGGGTTCGCATGGGCTGAGTATGCCCGCGCAATCGCCCTCAGGACAAGAGCTCTGTGATCAGCCCCGGCAGGTTCGCGAAATCCGAAAACGCCCGGTCATGGGTGATCCGCTCGACCGGGCCCTTGCGATAGCCCTCGGTGTAAAGAACAAAAGGCACCCCCGCCCGCGCCGCGGTTTCGGCATCAACCTCGCTGTCGCCGACAAAGACCACGTCCCGTGCGCCAAGCGCTGCCGCCGTGGCCTGAAGCGGGGCCGGGTCCGGTTTGCGCACGGTCAGGCTGTCCCCTCCGATGATCACCGGGAAATAGCCGTCCAGCCCCAGATGTGACAGGACAGAATGGGCCGGCCCCTCGGGCTTGTTGGTGCAGAGGCCAAGGGCAAGGCTAGCCGCCGCCAACCCATCAAGCGCGGCCATGACACCCGGATAGACCTGTGTCAGGGTCACTGCGGTTTCATAATCGGCAATGAACTCTTCGATCAGGCGGGCGCGCAGCGCGCCATCCCCTGCCCGCCCGCGCGCCGTCAGACAGCAGGTGATGAAATGCGGCACGCCGCTGCCGATGAAACTACGGGTTTCGTCGGGCGTGAAAGCGGCAAACCCATGCTGTGCCATCAGACGGTTGGCGGCGGCGTGAATATCCGGCGCGCTGTCGATAAGCGTGCCATCGAGGTCGAAAATGACCGCGCGGCTCATGCCATGGCACCGGTCGCCGCCTCTGCCGCGCGACGGATCGCGCGGATATTCTCGCCATAGACGCCGGGGTTATCGACGCTGCCGCCCTTGAATACCGCAGAGCCCGCCACCAGCACATCGGCCCCCGCCGCCGCCATCAGCGGGGCGGTTTCCGTGGTGATGCCACCGTCAATCTCGATATGGATAGGCCGGTCGCCGATCATCGCGCGCAGGCGTTTGACCTTGTCGATCTGGCTATGGATGAACTTCTGCCCGCCAAAACCGGGGTTGACCGTCATCACACAGATGAGATCCACCATATCAAGCAGATGATCGACCGCGTCGATCCCCGTGCCGGGATTGAGCGCGAGACCCGCCTTGCATCCTGCCCCGCGAATGGCCTGCAAGGTGCGATGGATGTGCGGCCCCGCTTCGAGATGCGCGGTCAGGATGTCGGCCCCGGCCTGCGCGAAGGCGTCGATATAGGGATCGACCGGCGAGATCATCAGATGCACATCCATCACCGTCTTGATATGTGGGCGGATGGCGGCGCAGAGCGGCGGACCAAAGGTGAGGTTGGGCACGAAATGCCCGTCCATCACATCGACATGAACCCAGTCACATCCCTGCGCCTCGATGGCGCGGATTTCCGCCCCGAAATTGGCGAAATCGGCAGAAAGAATGGAAGGGGCGATCTTGATCGAACGATTGAGGCTCATGGCAGGTCTCCTCTGGGGCGCATGCACGCGACATGCGCTGCCCATGGCCAGAGGTCAAGACCCAAGGGGCAGCGCGCCGCAGCCCCGAGCCAGCAGCAAACCCGCCTAGAACCAGCCCGCGACCAGTTGATCCAACCACACCCGCGCCATGTTGACCGCATTCACATATTGCGTGAGCGGTGCCTCGGCTGCGGGGATGGACGCGGCCAGACGCGGGGCCAGCGCATAGACAAGGGCCGCGAGACCGAAGGTGATGATCGCAAGGCGAAAGCCGCTGCGAAAACCGCCACGCCCGACAGGCAATTCGATATCCTCGGGAATCGGGCTCTGCGCCGGTTCTGCGCGGTCGCCAGTCGAGGTGAGCGACGAATTGATCTCTTCTATATCGGGCAAGAGATTGCGCCGGGATGAGGGGTCGATGCCAGCATGTGCATCGGGCATCTCGGGCGCTGCCGGTGCCGACGGGCCAGAGGTGCCGCGCAGACGCTCCATCCGGGCGCGGGCCTGCCTTGTGCGCTCGTCCTCCGAGAGGTCGGGTTCTGTAAGGCCCAGATCAGGCTGCATCTCGATCCCGCCGGGGGCGGCGCGGACCTGTCGTTCACGCTCGGCCTCTTGCCTCAGGATATCGGCGACACCGGGGTCGATGCCGCGCCGCGCAGGGCGGACAGACGCCGGGTCCGGCTCCGGTTCTGGCTCTGACAGGTTCTCCTCGAGCATATCGTCGTCATAATCGTCGTCTTCGTCGTAGACATCATCGGGCAGAGGATCGTCATCGTTCTCGGAGTTCTCGGATCCTTCTGCCGCAGGCGCGGGGGGCGGCAGGTCTTCGTCGCGCAACTGAGGACCCAGATCATCGTCGCCCGACGCAGCGGGCGCATGCGACGGATGATGCTGAAACCAGGTATCCCCACAGTTGGAGCATTGCACATCGCGCCCGCTCACCGGGATCACTTCGTCGGGCACCTCGTATTGTGCACCGCAATTCGGGCAAATCAGCCTCATTCTGCCACCTGCTTCTTGCCGCCGTTGTCCGGCCCCTCTCGTTAGCCATCAGCATAGGCGGTTCGCAGCTTTCGGAAAAGGCCAAAGCGAATCACGCGCAGGATCATTGCACATGTGTGGCCTCTGGGGCATTTAGGGGCGGTGAGTGACAAGGGGACAGCGGTGATCGAGCTGGAGAATGTGGCCTATAGCTATGGCGGCGGCGAGTTGCTGGCGGATGTGTCGCTGGCGCTCAGCCCCGGTTCGTTTCATTTCCTGACCGGGCCGTCGGGATCAGGCAAAACAACGCTGCTCAAGCTATGTTATGGTGCTCTTGTGCCCACGGCGGGGCAGGTGCGCCTGTTCGGACAGGAACGGCGCACGATGGAGCGTGACGACATCGCCATGGTTCGGCGACGGATCGGCGTTGTGCATCAGGACTGCCAGTTTCTTGATCATCTGAGCGTTTCGGAAAACATCGCCCTGCCATTGGCTGTCTCGGGTCGTGATCTCTTGGCCGAGGATGCCAACCTGCGCGAATTGACCGGCTGGGTCGGCCTCAAGGAGCGCGCCAATGCCTTGCCGCCGGAACTGTCCGGGGGCGAGCGCCAGCGCGCGGCCCTTGCGCGTGCGGTGATCATGTCGCCCGATGTGGTGCTGGCGGATGAACCGACCGGCAACGTCGACTGGGAGATGTCGCAGCGTCTCTTGCGCCTGCTGATCGAATTGAACCGAATGGGCAAGACCATCCTCATCGCAACCCATGACCTCGCCCTGATCCGCGCCGCCAAGAGCCACGTTCAGGCCCGCGTCCTGCGGATTGCATCGCGCAAGCTGCAATTGGCGGGGGCGGATCTATGAAGATCGACCTCGCACAGGTCAAGGCCCTACTGCTGACCGACAGGCAGGCCGACCGCGTGGTACCACCCACTGGCTTTACGGCCTCGCTCACGCTCTTCAGCGCGGGCGTCATGGCCTTTCTCGCGGTTTTCGCCCTTGCCCTGTCGCTGGCGACCGGGCGGCTGGCGGATCGCTGGGGCAACGAACTTGCGCGCACGGCAACGGTGCGGATATCCGCCCCCGAAGGCCAGATGGCGGCCCAAACCGCGGCGGCGCTGCGCGTCCTTGAAACCACCGCCGGGGTGGACCGTGCCCGCGCCCTCACGGATGAGGAACAAGCAGCACTCCTGGCCCCGTGGTTCGGCCCCGGCCTGCCCATTTCGGATCTGCCGATCCCGCGCCTGATCGAGGTGATCGAAACCTCAGACGGGTTTGACGCCGACGGCCTGCGCCTGCGCCTGAGCGCCGAGGTGCCGGGGGCCATGCTCGATGATCACACGCGCTGGCGGCAACCTCTGGTGCGCGCGGCCAGCCGGTTGCGGCTCTTGGGTTGGGTCTCGCTGATCCTGATCGGCGCGGCGGTCGGGGCGATGATCACGCTGGCGGCCAACGCGGCCCTTGCGGCCAACGCCCAGGTGATCAGCGTGCTGCGCCTTGTGGGCGCGCAGGATACCTATATCGCCCACGCTTTTGTGCGCCGCTTCACGCTCCGCGCGCTCAGCGGGGCCTTTGTCGGCATGGTTCTGGGGTGCGGCGCGATCCTGCTCTTGCCGAGCGCACAAATCGAGGGCGGGTTTCTAACCGGCCTCGGATTTCAAGGCTGGCACTGGGTCTGGCCCCTGATCATTCCTCTGCTGGCGGCGGCAGTGGCCTTTGTCGCCACCCGCCTTGCCGCGCAGCGTACGCTTAAGGACATGCCATGAAATACGCGGTTCAGTGGGTTCGGTCGCTGCTCTTTGTGGCGCAGATGTATGTCATGCTGCCTGTGGTCGGGCTGATCTACATGCCCGCCGCCATTGTCAGCCGCAAGGGTGCTCTGGCAGGTTGCAAGGCCTATTGCCGCTGGGTCCGTTGGACCGCAGCATGGATGGTCGGCCTGCGCACCGAAGTACGCGGCACGCCGCCGGATGGCCAAGTACTGATCGCGTCCAAACATCAATCCTTTCTGGATATCCTGCTGATTTTCAGCGAATTGCCGGCAGGACGCTTTATCATGAAGCGCGAAATTCTCTGGACGCCGGTGATCGGGCTTTACGGCATGCGGATCGGCTGCGTGCCGGTTGACCGTGGCAAGCGGGGCGCCGCGATCAAGAAGATGGTCGAGGATGTGGCGCGCGGGGCGCAGACCCCCGGCCAGTTGATCATCTACGCCCAAGGCACACGCGTGGCCCCCGGCGCCAAGATGCCCTACAAGATCGGGACCGCCGTGCTCTATGAACAGATGGGCGTGCCCTGCGTGCCTGCGGCCACCAATGTGGGTGTGTTCTGGCCCAAGCGCGGCATCTACCGCAAGCCGGGGCTGGCGGTGGTCGAGTTCCTGCCCGCGATTGAACAGGGTCTGGACCGCGACAGCTTTATGACACGACTGGAGCACGATGTCGAAAGCGCCTCCAATGCGTTGATGCGCGAGGCGGGATTTGATCCAGAACAGCCCGCGCGCAATTAAGGCGTTCCGGTCGGGCCACCCGACCTCTAGACGGCCAGCCGGGTTTTCATGAACTGGTAAAAGAACTCGGCCTTGCCCGCCTGCGCATAGGCCCGGTTCAGCCGTGACTTGGCCTCGAAGGCATGGCGTGCGGCGCGGCCATGCTGCGGCGCAATCCGGGTGCGACCGGTCTCGATGGCGCGCATGTGCTCGCGGTACGCCTGTTCAACCCGGCAGGCAAAGGCGGCTTGCGCCGTGGCGCTCTGCGCGTTGAGATGCAGGTTGTAGCTGGTCGCACCCAAAGGCGCGCGCCCCCCCACAAGCGACAGGATTTCCATCGCGTGCAACACGTCCTGCGCGGGCCGATTGCGAAATGGCCCGACCAACCCGCGCCGCGCCACCGGATGAAAACTGGCCCCGGTGCGCCCCAGATCGGCAAAGCCAAGGGCCGTCTGGCCCCCGCCCGGCACATGCAGCAGAGGCTCCTTGCCAAGCAGGATACGGGTTCGGCCAAAGGCCGCCCCATGCGACCGGGCCAAGGGCAGAAGTGCCGCCAGATAGCCCGGCTCCCATGTGTCATCGGCATCGAGAAAGGCGATCACCGGCGCGGTTGCCCGCGCGATGGCCCGGTTGCGCGCAGGGCCTGCGCCAGTGGCCATGTGATGCGTGGCACAGCGGATCAGGCGCAGACCGAGATCGGGCAAATCGTCATAGCCCTGCCCGTCATCCGGGGCGATCACTACCTCTATACGCTCTGACGGCAGCCCAGAGGCCGCGATGGAGGCAAGAGCGGCGGGCAAGCTGCCGCCCGCCTGAAAAGCGGGGATGACGACCGAAACGAGGGACGTCATCGCGCCGCCCCGCTCACGCGTGGATTGCCCCATCTCCGCAGGCCAACGCCGCTTCGCGCACCGCTTCGGAATAGGTCGGGTGCGCGTGGCAGGTCATGGCCAAATCCTGCGCAGAGGCCCCGAATTCCATCGCCACGCAAATCTCGTGGATGAGATCGCCCGCCGCTGGCCCGATGATATGCGCGCCCAGAATGCGGTCGGTTTCCTTGTCGGCAATGATCTTCACGAAACCGTCGCCAGCAAAGACCGCCTTGGCGCGGCCATTGCCCATGAAGGAGAACTTGCCGACCTTATAGGCACGCCCTTGTTCTTTCAGGCTTTCTTCGGTTGCGCCGACATTGGCAACCTCGGGATGCGTATAGATCACGCCGGGAATGACGCCGTAATTCACATGCCCATGCTTTCCCGCCAGCACCTCGGCCACGGCCATGCCTTCGTCCTCGGCCTTGTGGGCCAGCATCGGGCCTTCGATGGCGTCGCCGATGGCGTAAATGCCCTTGACCGAGGTTTGCCAATGGTCATCCGTGGCGATCTGGCCGCGCTTGGTCATCTCGACGCCCAACTCGGCCAGCCCCAGCCCGTCGGTATAAGGCTTGCGCCCCGTGGCGAGCAGAACGGTATCGGCATCCAGCTGATGCGTGCTGTCGTCCTTGCGCAGTTTGTAATTCACCTTGGCCTTGGTCTTGAGTGTCTCGACCGATTGCACGGCGGCACCCATGATGAAGTTAAGCCCCTGTTTCTTCAATGTTCTTTGGAAGGTTTTTTGCACCTCGCCATCCATGCCGGGGGTGATCGCGTCGAGATATTCGATCACCGTCACCTCGGCCCCCAGACGGGCATAGACCGACCCCATCTCGAGCCCGATCACACCCGCGCCGATCACCACCAGTGATTTCGGGATCTTGCCCAGTTCCAGCGCGCCTGTGGAGGTGACGACGATCTTTTCATCGACCTCGACACCGGGCAGAGAGGCGGGCACAGAGCCGGACGCAATGACGATCTTCTTGGCCTCGTGGGTGTCGTCACCCACTTTCACCTTGCCCGCCTCAGGGATCGACCCCCAGCCCTTGATCCAGTCTACCTTGTTCTTTTTGAACAAAAATTCGATGCCCTTGGTGTTCTGGCCGATCACGTCATCCTTATAGGCCAGCATCTGCTTCCAATCGACCGAGGGAGATTTGCCCTTGAGGCCCATGGCCGCGAAATTATGCTCGGCCTCGTGCAGCATGTGGCTCGCGTGCAAGAGCGCCTTGGACGGGATGCAGCCCACGTTGAGACAGGTGCCGCCCAGAGTGGCGCGCCCCTCGACCACGGCAGTTTTCAGCCCCAGTTGCGCGCAGCGGATGGCGCAGACATAGCCGCCGGGGCCAGCACCGATGATGATTACGTCGTAAGAGGCCATGGGTCAGATCCTTTCGTTTTTCGCGGCCGCAGCCGCGTCGGTCGTCTATCGGTATTGCGTCGGTGCGGGCGGGGGAGACTGGGGGCGCTGCCCCCGTCGCGCTGCGCGCGCCTCCCCCGAGGTATTTTGAGCCAGATGAAACATCAGAAGAGCGCCGCCAAAAGCATGAGAAGCGTGGCAAGCAGACCCACCGCCCAGATGAAGGAACGCGCGGGGCTGAGCCCGGCGTAATAGGCAGGCACATAGAGGATGCGGGCGGCGACGTAGCTATAGGCGCACCAGGCGGTGAAGTGGCTGGACTGGCCGGAGAGGGTGATCACCAGACACGCGATGGTAAAGAGGATCAGCCCCTCGAAATGGTTGGAGAGCGCGCGGCCAAGCCGGGCGGTTCTGGGCGAGAGTTGTTTCGTAGGCTCCCGGTCGCGCGCGGACATGGTATAGCCCGGCCCAAGCTCCAGATTGGCGGGGATGGCATAGAGGACGAATTGCACGACCTGCCAGAGCGCCGCGAGGGTGAGGGCGGTGAGTTCGTGGGTCATTCGGAGCCTCATGCCATGAGGTGCGCAATGAATGCGCACCCTACGGGGGGTAGGGTGCGCACTTGTTGCGCACCGATTACAGATCCATCAGCAGGCGGCGGGGATCCTCGAGCGCCTCTTTCACCCGCACGAGGAAGGTCACAGCCCCCTTGCCATCCACGATCCGGTGATCGTAGCTGAGCGCCAGATACATCATCGGGCGGATCACCACCTGACCGTTGATCGCCATCGGGCGGTCCTGAATCTTGTGCATACCCAGAATACCCGATTGCGGCGGGTTCAGGATGGGCGAGGACATGAGCGAGCCATAGACCCCGCCATTCGAGATGGTAAAGGTGCCGCCCTGCATTTCTGCCATGCTGAGTTTGCCGTCACGGGCACGCGCACCTTTTTCGGCGATGGCCTTTTCAATCGCGGCAAAGCCCATGGAATCCACATCGCGGATCACCGGCACCACGAGGCCGGTCGGCGTGCCCGCCGCGATGCCCATATGCACGAAGTTCTTGTAGACGATGTCGGTGCCGTCGATCTCGGCATTGACCTCGGGCACCTCTTTCAGGGCATGCACGCAGGCCTTGGTAAAGAAGGACATGAAGCCAAGGCGCACGCCGTGCTTCTTGTAGAACTCGTCCTTGTATTGATTGCGCAGCGCCATCACCTCGGTCATGTCCACCTCGTTATAGGTGGTGAGCATGGCGGCGGTGTTCTGGCTGTCCTTGAGGCGACGCGCGATGGTCTGGCGCAGGCGGGTCATCTTGACGCGCTCTTCGCGGGCCACATCCTCGGCCGGGGCGGGCGCGCGCGGTGCCTGTGCGGGGGCAGCGGAAGCGGCGGGGGCCTGTGTGGCGGCGGCGGCGGCGCGGGCCACATCCTCTTTCATCACGCGGCCGTCGCGGCCCGAACCCTGCACCTGATCACGGCTGAGACCGGCCTCGGCCATGGCTTTCTTGGCCGAGGGCGCATCCTCGACATCCTTGCCACCGGCAGCGGCGGGCGCTGCGGCCTCTTCGGCCTTGGGGGCGGCGGCGGGGGCGGATGCCCCGGCACCGGACGACAGGATCGCAAGCTTGCCCCCGGCCTGAACGGTGGACCCTTCGGCCGCAAGAATCTCGGTCAGCGTGCCTGCGGCGGGGGCCGGCACCTCGACCGAAACCTTGTCTGTTTCCAGCTCGCACAGCATCTCGTCAGCGGCGACCTGATCGCCCACCTTCTTGAACCAGGTGGAAACGGTGGCCTCGGTCACGCTCTCGCCCAGGGTCGGCACCATTACGTCGACGCTCGCCCCAGAGTCGGCGCTCTCGGACTTGGCGGGCTTTTCGGATTTCTCGGCCTTGGCCGGGGCAGCCTTGGCCTCACCTGCGGAGATGGTCGCCAGCAGCGCATCAACCCCAACGGTCGTGCCCTCTTGGGCCACGATCTCGCCCATGGTGCCTGCGGCGGGGCTGGGCACCTCGACCGTCACCTTGTCGGTTTCCAGCTCGCACAGCATTTCATCGGCGGCGACCGGATCGCCGGGTTTCTTGAACCATGTGGCGACAGTCGCCTCGGTCACGGATTCGCCAAGGGTGGGGACGCGGACTTCGGTGGTCATGGGTTAGTTCCCTTCGATGGTCAGCGCGGCATCGACCAGCGCTTCTTGTTGTGCTTTGTGCTGTTTGGCGAGGCCCGTCGCGGGCGAAGCCGAGGCGGGACGACCGGCATAGGTGGGCCGCAGATGCTTGGCCTTGATCCGGGTCAGGACCCACTCGATATTGGGCTCGATAAAGGACCATGCCCCCTGGTTCTTGGGCTCTTCCTGACACCAGACCATTTCCGCGCCTTTGAAGCGTTCCAGCTCCTTGACCATGGACATGGCCGGGAAAGGATAGAACTGCTCCAGCCGCAGAAGATAGACATCGTTGATCCCGCGCGCATCGCGCTCCTCGAGCAGGTCGTAATAGACCTTGCCCGAGCACATCACGACACGGCGAATCTTGTCATCCGCGACCAGCTTGGTTTCGGAATTGCCGTATTGCGCATCGTCCCACAGGACGCGGTGGAACGAAGAGCCGGTGGTGAACTCTTCGGCCTTGCTCACCGCCAGCTTGTGCCGCAAGAGCGATTTCGGCGTCATCAGGATGAGCGGCTTGCGGAAGGTGCGATACATCTGGCGGCGCAGGATGTGGAAATAATTGGCCGGTGTGGTGCAATTGGCCACGATCCAGTTATCCCCGCCACACATGGTCAGGAACCGCTCGAGACGGGCCGAGGAATGTTCCGGCCCCTGCCCTTCATAGCCATGCGGCAAAAGGCAGACGAGACCCGACATGCGCAGCCATTTCGATTCCCCCGACGAAATGAACTGATCGAACATGATCTGCGCGCCATTGGCGAAATCGCCAAACTGCGCCTCCCAGAGGGTAAGCGCGTTGGGTTCGGCCAGCGAATAGCCATATTCAAAGCCAAGAACCGCGTATTCCGAAAGCATCGAATCGATGACCTCGTAATGTGCCTGCCCTTCGCGGATATGGTTCAGCGGGTAATAGCGATCTTCGTTATCCTGATGGATCAGGCCGGAATGCCGCTGAGAGAAGGTGCCGCGCGTGCAATCCTGCCCCGAGAGACGGACGCGATACCCCTCGGTCAGAAGCGAGCCAAAGGCCAGCGCCTCGGCCGTGGCCCAGTCAAAGCCGCTGCCGGTCTCAAGCATTTTCGCCTTGGATTCAAGCAACCGCTCAACCGTCTTGTGGAGCGGGAAACCTTCGGGCGCGGTGCTGAGCGCACGGCCCACTTCGGCCAGGGTCTCGGGCTTGATCGCGGTCTCGCCGCGCTCATACTTGCCGCGATGGGCGTTCAGATCGGCCCATTTGCCATCCAGCCAGTCGGCCTTGTTCGGGCGGTAATCCTTGCCCGCCTCGAACTCATCCGCGAGATAGGCTTGGAACGCGGTTTTCATGTCCTCGATTTCCCCCTCGGGAATGAGGCCATCCTTGACCAGCCGCTCGGTATAGAGGCTGAGCGTGGTTTTCTGCTGCTTGATCTTTTTATACATCACCGGGTTGGTGAACATAGGCTCATCGCCTTCGTTATGCCCGAAGCGGCGATAGCAGATCATGTCGATCACCACGTCCTTGTGGAATTTCTGGCGGAATTCCGTGGCGACGCGGGCGGCATGGACGCAGGCCTCGGGATCGTCCCCGTTAACATGGAAAATCGGCGCCTCGACCATCAGCGCGATATCCGTGGGATAGGGCGACGAGCGGCTGAAATGCGGCGCGGTGGTAAAGCCGATCTGGTTGTTCACCACGATATGAATGGTGCCGCCGGTGCGATGCCCCTTGAGGCCCGACAGACCGAAACACTCGGCCACAACGCCCTGACCGGCAAAGGCCGCATCGCCATGCAAGAGGATCGGCAACACCTTGGTGCGGTCGGTGTCGTTCAACTGGTCCTGCTTGGCGCGGACCTTGCCCAGAACCACTGGGTTGACCGCCTCGAGGTGGCTGGGATTGGCGGTCAGGCTGAGGTGCACCTTGTTGCCGTCGAATTCGCGATCCGACGAGGCGCCAAGATGGTATTTCACATCGCCCGATCCATCGACCTCTTCGGGCTTGAAACTGCCACCCTGAAATTCGTTGAAAATCGCGCGGTAAGGCTTGCCCATCACATTGGCCAGCACCGACAAACGGCCCCGATGCGGCATGCCGATCACGATGTCCTGCACGCCCAATTGACCGCCGCGCTTGATGATCTGCTCCATCGCTGGAATGAGGGATTCCCCACCATCCAGACCAAAGCGCTTGGTGCCCATGTATTTCACATGCAGGTATTTCTCGAAACCTTCGGCCTCGACCAGCTTGTTCAGGATCGCCTTGCGCCCGTTGCGGGTAAAGGTGATTTCCTTGTCATAACCCTCGATCCGCTCTTTCAGCCAGGCGGATTCCTCGGGGTCGGAAATATGCATGTATTGCAGCGCGAAGGTGCCGCAATAGGTGCGTTTGACGATGGCGAGGATCTCGCGCAGGCTGGCAATTTGCAGGCCCAGCACGTTGTCGATAAAGATCGGGCGATCCATGTCGATTTCGGTGAAACCATAGGATTTCGGATCGAGCTCCGGGCGGTTCGGCGTCTCGCGCAGACCCAGCGGATCGAGATCGGCGGCCAAGTGCCCCCGGATGCGGTAGGCGCGAATGAGCATCAGCGCGCGCACGGAATCGAGCACGGCGCGTTTGACGTCCTCGTCGGTCAGGCTCACGCCCTTCTCGGCGGCCTTGGCGGCGATCTTCTTGCCGGCATCCTTCAATTCAGGCTCGGCGGGCCATTCCCCCGTCAGCGCCGCGGTCAGGTCATCCGACGGCATGGGGGGCCAATCGGCGCGCGCCCAAGAGGGACCAGCGGCCTCGGCCTTCACATCGTCATCACCATCGCCCAGCGCGTCGAAAAAGCTCTTCCACGCCGCATCGACCGCGTTCGGGTCATTGGCATAGCGCGCATAAAGCTGTTCGAGATACTCGGCATTATGCCCCTGCATGAAGGAGGAGGCATGAAACTGGTCGTTGGGGGATTGGTCGGTCATGTCAGATGTCCTTTTCGCAACACATCCCGGGCCTGACCCGGGATCACCCGGCCGCGCGTGCCCCGGTCAGGCCCGGGGCGCGCGCGAACGGGTCTTTAGCCAATCGCCTTGAGCACGGCTTCGCCGAGGCCAGCGGGGCTCTCAGCCACGGTGATGCCGGCGGATTTCATGGCCTCGATCTTGCTCTCGGCGTCGCCCTTGCCGCCCGCGACGATGGCGCCGGCGTGGCCCATGCGGCGGCCCGGAGGGGCGGTGCGCCCGGCGATGAAGCCTGCGACGGGTTTCTTGCGCCCGCGTTTGGCCTCGTCTTTCAGGAACTGCGCCGCTTCTTCTTCCGCGCTTCCGCCGATTTCACCGATCATGATGATGGATTGCGTTTCGTCATCCGCGAGGAACCATTCCAGCACATCGATATGTTCGGTGCCCTTGATCGGGTCGCCGCCGATGCCCACGCAGGTCGACTGGCCAAGGCCCACATCCGAGGTCTGCTTGACCGCCTCATAGGTGAGGGTGCCCGAGCGGCTGACCACGCCGACGCTGCCGCGCCGGTGGATATGGCCGGGCATGATGCCGATCTTGCAGGCGTCGGGCGTGATGATGCCGGGGCAGTTCGGGCCGATGAGGCGCGATTTCGAGCCCTCCAGCGCCCGCTTGACGCGCATCATGTCGAGCACCGGGATGCCTTCGGTGATGCAGACAATGAGCTCCATTTCGGCGTCGATCGCCTCAAGGATCGAGTCCGCAGCGAAGGGCGGCGGCACGTAGATGACAGAGGCATTGGCCTCGGTCACATGCTTGGCCTCATGCACCGAGTTGAACACGGGCAGGTCGAGATGCGTCGTGCCACCCTTGCCGGGGGTGACGCCGCCGACCATCTGGGTGCCATAAGCGATGGCCTGTTCGGAGTGAAATGTGCCCTGCGAGCCGGTGAGGCCCTGACAGATCACCTTTGTATGTTTGTCGACGAGGACTGCCATTTTAGACGCCTTTCAGAAGAGTGTTTAGAGAGATCGCTGGGCGACCTAGAAAGCCATGTGCAAACCCAAACAAGTCAATGTGGGGGTATTCTCTTTTGTCCGTTTTGATACCGAAGCCTTGTATAACAAAATCTCCACAGGGCTCCCATGAACCAGTACCTTTAGCGTGGTTCAGCCAAATCTTTTTCGCATGAATTATTCCGTTCAGAATGAACTGAACAGGAAGCGGCTCATCCTGTTTAGGGCCACCTGTGAAAACAAAGCGACTTGGCTTGGTCATTATTAAAGCTCGCTCCTTTTCCTCAGGAACCTCAGCTTCTAACACGCGTCGACCACACACTGCCATATCTGCTAACATCTCAAGTACGTAACTTGAGACATTAGCCAGAGTGCCATCAAAAGCTGGAAATCTAGTAGAGCTATAGGCCATTAGGCCTGTTGCTAAGCGGTGGCTCTTTTCGACATCTAGCTTCAATCGAAATTGCGTTGCAGTTAGCGACACTTCTCATCCCTTCACAGCCTTCACAATCTTCTGCGCGCCGTCCTTGAGGTCGTCGGCGGCGATGACATCGAGGCCGGAGGTGTTGATGATCTCCTTGCCCTTCTCGACATTGGTGCCTTCGAGACGAACGACGAGCGGCACTTTCAGCCCCACCTCTTTGACCGCCGCCACCACGCCCTCGGCGATCACATCGCAGCGCATGATGCCGCCAAAGATATTGACGAGGATGCCCTTGACCTGCGGGTCGGAGGTGATGATCTTGAAGGCCTCGGTGACCTTTTCCTTGGTCGCCCCGCCGCCCACGTCGAGGAAATTGGCAGGCTCGGCGCCATAGAGCTTGATGATGTCCATCGTCGCCATCGCGAGGCCCGCGCCATTGACCATGCAGCCGATCTCGCCATCCAGCGCGATGTAGTTGAGGTCGTATTTCGAGGCCTCAAGCTCTTTGGGGTCTTCTTCGGTCGTATCCCGCAATTCGGCGATGTCCGCGTGCCGGTAAATGGCGTTGGAATCAAACCCCATCTTGGCGTCGAGGCATTTCAAATCGCCCTTGTCCGACACGATCAACGGGTTGATCTCGAGCATCTCCATGTCCTTGTCGAGGAAGAGCTTGTAGAGAATACCCATCAGGTTGACGCATTGCTTGACCTGACCGCCGGTGAGACCAAGGTTGAACGCGATGCGGCGACCATGGAACGGCTGATAGCCGGTCGCAGGATCGACGCTGAACGACAGGATCTTTTCAGGCGTCTTTTCGGCGACCTCTTCGATGTCCATCCCGCCCTCGGTCGAGCAGACAAAGGACACGCGGCTGGTCTGACGATCCACCAGAAGCGCCAGGTACATCTCGGTCTGGATGCCCGACCCATCCTCGATATAGATGCGGTTGACCTGCTTGCCCGCCGGTCCGGTCTGTTTGGTCACAAGAGTGCGGCCCAGCATGCGCTTGGCCTCTTCGGCGGCCTCTTCCACGGAACGGGCCAGACGCACGCCACCGGCTTCACCGGCGCCTGCCTCCTTGAACTTGCCCTTGCCACGGCCACCGGCGTGGATCTGCGCCTTGACCACCCAGACGGGGCCGTCGAGCGCGCCCGCGGCGGTCTTGGCCTCTTCGCCGCGCAGAACCACACGGCCATCCGACACCGGGGCGCCGTAAGAGCGAAGCAGGGCTTTCGCCTGATACTCATGGATATTCATCAAACTGTCCCGTTTTGCTGCGATTGGGACAGGGTGTGGCATATATCCTGCGGCGATATAAATCGTTTTTTGCGGAATGGCAGGTTTTGGTGCGAAAATCGTCATTTTGTGATCACACGGATAAATCGTGTGATCACAAAATGGAAATCGGCCCGTGCCTCGGGCCAAAAAGAATCAGGGCCGAACGTGTGTCGGCCCTGATGCAGAAGCGTTGACCGCAGGTGATCAGACCAGCGAGGGGTCGATTTCCTTGCAGGCCTTGACCAGACCTTTGACCGCATCGACCGACTTGTCGAACATATCCTGCTCGTCCTTGTTGAGCTTGATGTTGACGATCCGCTCGATCCCGCCCGCGCCGATCACGGTCGGCACGCCGACATACATGTCCTTGAGGCCGAATTCGCCGTCGCAATAGGCCGCACAGGGCAGCACGCGCTTTTGATCCTTGAGATAGGCCTCGGCCATTTCGATCGCCGAGGTGGCGGGGGCGTAAAAGGCGGACCCGGTCTTGAGCAGACCGACAATCTCCGCGCCGCCATCCCGGGTGCGCTGCACGATGGCATCCAGCTTCTCTTGCGTGGTCCAGCCCATCTCGATCAGGTCCGGCAGCGGGATACCCGCGACGGTGGAATACCGCACGGAAGGCACCATCGTGTCGCCATGCCCGCCCAGAACGAACGCGGTGACATCCTTCATCGACACGTTGAATTCAACGCTGAGGAAGTGGCGGAAGCGGGCGCTGTCAAGCACGCCAGCCATGCCGCAGACCTTGTTCGCCGGCAGGCCCGAGAACTTCTGGAGCGCCCAGACCATCGCATCGAGCGGGTTGGTGATGCAGATCACAAAGGCGTCGGGCGCGTTGGCGGCAATGCCCTCGCCCACGGATTTCATGACCTTGAGGTTGATCCCCAAGAGGTCATCGCGGCTCATGCCCGGCTTGCGCGGCACACCGGCGGTGACGATGCAGACATCGGCGCCTGCGATATCGGCATAGGACTGCGTGCCCTTGAGCGTCGCGTCAAACCCTTCGGAGGGGCCGGATTCCGCGATGTCGAGCGCTTTGCCCTCGGGGGTGCCTTCGGCGATGTCGAACAGGACGATATCGCCCAGTTCCTTGAGCGCGGCGAGATGGGCGAGCGTGCCGCCGATCTGTCCGGCGCCGATCAGCGCAATCTTGGGTCTGGCCATTGGATCATTCTCCGTCGGTTGAAAAGTTGCGCTTGGGCCTAGTCCGAATTCAACGATCTTGCAAGAGTGCTGCACTGCGGCGGATTTTCGGCGTGACAGCGGGATACGGTCGTATACCGTGAAAGTGCAGGCAGATGCAGAGGTTAGGGGCCGGAACGATGAACGTCGAAGTGATCGCAATCGGGGTGTTCGCGGCGCTCTTGGCCGGGGTGTCCAAGGGCGGCTTTGGCTCTGGCGCGTCTTTTGCCGGGGCAGCGATTCTGGCGCTCTTTGTCTCTCCGGCGATGGCCCTCGGCATCATGCTGCCCATTCTCATGCTGATCGACCTGGCCACCCTGCGCCCCTATTGGCGGCAATGGGGACGGGTCGAGGTGGCGATGCTGATCCTTGGCGGGGTGCCGGGGATCGGCCTTGGGATGCTGTTCTATCGCAGTGCCGATGCCGATCTGTTGCGCCTTTTGATCGGGGGAATCGCGCTGATCTTTGTGCTCTGGCAAACGGTGCTCAAGGCGCGGGTGATGCGCCGGGGACAGGCCCCCTTACCGGGTTGGAGCGGGGTCCTGGCGGGGCTGGTGGCCGGCTTCACCAGCTTTGTCAGCCATGCCGGCGGGCCACCTGCGGCGGTCTACCTGTTGTCGCGTGGGCTGGACAAGACGCGCTATCAGGCGACCACGGTGCTGATGTTCTTTGTCTTCAACATCGTCAAGGCGGTGCCTTATGGGATGCTTGGCCTCTTCACGGCAGAGACGCTGACGATCGACCTCATCCTCGCGCCCTTCGCGCTCTTCGGCGCTTGGGTCGGCGTGCGCGCGCACCGGATCATGCCGGAACGCGCGTTCTTTGCCGTGACCTATGTCTTGCTGACGATCACCGGGATCAAGCTTATCTGGGACGGGCTGTTCTAGGCGTTCTAGGCCCCCTTGCCGGGCTTCGGCTCGGTTTCGGCGGTGGCCTCATAGGCCTGACCGCTGGCGACAAGGCAAGTGACACCATCGCTGCCCGTCACCGTGATGGTCCAACTGCCCGACGTGCCGCTGGCAAAGACCTCGACCACCATGTTGTTGGCGCCCAGCCCCACGGATTGCCGCGTCTCACCATAGGCATCGGCCAAGCGCTGCACCACCATGTCGCGCGGCGCGCAAGCCCCGGTTTGCGCCTGCGCCGGGGCATATGCCAGCACCACCGCGCCTAGACCGGCCATCACTGTCTTGATCATCAGTCACCCTTTCTCTTGGGTTGGCCCCCCGGCCGTCGCGCGCCCATCATGCCGAAAGAGTGATGAACAAGGGGTTAATGAGCCCGGACGCCGCACCGAAGCCACCGCATCGCTGCATTGCGGCGAGAAATCGCTTGAACATTTCCGCCGAAAAATGCCATTCCTGCGCAAGATTATTACCACAGCCAGAATCCATCAAAGGGAAGACCCATGGACAGCAGCATGCATCCCTACCGTTCGGTGCTATATATCCCCGGCTCGAAAGAGCGCGGGCTGGAAAAGGCGCGCGACCTGCCCACCGACGCGATCATCTTTGATCTCGAGGATGCGGTAGCACCCGATGCCAAGGCGGCCGCACGCGCCACGCTGGTCGAGGCGCTGCGCCAAGGCGGCTATGGCTATCGCTACAAGATCGTGCGGATCAACGCGCTGACGACCGAATGGGGGCTGGAAGATGCCCGCGCGCTGCGCGATGCTGGCGCCGATGCGATCCTCTTGCCCAAGGTCAACACGCCCTCGGATGTTGACAACCTTTCGGATGTGATCGGCTCTGACCTGCCCATCTGGACCATGATGGAAACGCCCGTCAGCGTGTTCAACGCCCGCGAAATCGCGGCACATCGCCAGGTGACGGGCCTTGTGGCGGGCACCAACGACCTGATCAAGGATCTCGGCTGCCGGGTGCGCGCCGACCGCATGCCGCTCTGGGCCTCGCTCCAGATGATCGTGATGGCGGCGCGCGCGGCGCGGATCGTGGCGGTGGACGGGGTCTACAACCGCTTTCGCGATGGGGACGGGCTCAAGTTCGAATGTGAACAGGGCCGCGACCTCGGGTTTGACGGCAAAACACTGATCCATCCCGCCCAGCTGGAAATCGCCAATACCGCCTTTGCCCCCACCAATTCCGAAATTGAACTGGCGGGACGCCAGATCGCAGCCTATGAAGAAAGCCGCGCCTCAGGTCAGGGGATTGCCGTGGTGGACGGGCAGATTGTCGAAAACCTGCACGTCGTGTCCGCACAGCGCATTCTGGCCAAAGCTCAGGCGATACGGGAAATGGCAGCGGAGTAGCACCCATGTTTTACCTCATCCTCGGGCTGATCCTCTGGATCGCGGCGCATCTCTTCAAACGGGTGGCCCCCGATCTGCGCGCAAGGATGGGGAACGCGGGCAAAGGCGTTGCCGCCCTTGGCATTCTGGCCGGTCTGGTGCTGATGGTGATCGGCCATCGGCAGGCGGACTTCATCAACGTCTGGTATCCGCCCAGCTGGACGGTGCATATCAACAACCTGATGATGCTGGGGGCGGTGTTTCTCTACGGTATGAGCGCCACCAAGGGGCGGTTGCGCGGGGCCATGCGCCACCCGCAATTGACAGCGGTCAAGGTCTGGGCGGTGGCGCATCTCCTGGTCAATGGCGATCTGGCCTCGCTCATCCTCTTTGGCGGGCTGCTCGTCTGGGCGGTGCTGGAAGTGGTGATGATCAACCGTTCCGAGGCCTGGGTGCGTCCGGCACCGGGGGAGGCGAAAAAGGATATCCTTCTGGTGGTCATTACCATCGTGATGTTCCTCGCCATAACCTTTGTTCACAACTGGCTGGGCGTCTGGCCGTTTCCGGGGTAAACCATGAAACTCTACCGTTTTCTCAGCGCCGACGACACGTCGGAATTTTGTCACAAGGTCACGGCCGCGCTCAACAAGGGCTGGTCGCTTTATGGCGATCCCACCTATGCCTATGACGCGGCCAATGGCGTGATGCGCTGCGGTCAGGCCGTGACCAAGGACAAGGACGGCACCTACACCCCCGATATGAAGCTGGGAGAACAATAAGCATGGCCAAGACCAATCCGGGCCGTTTTTTCGAGGATTACGAACTTGGGCAGGTGATCCCCCACGCGGTGCCGCGCACCGTGTCAGGGGGCGAGCGCGCGCTCTATCACGCCCTCTATCCGGCACGCCATGCGATCTATTCCTCGGACGAATTTGCCCATGTCTGCGGCCTGCCCGCCAGCCCGATCGACGATCTGGCGGCCTTTCATATCGTGTTTGGCAAATCCGTACCCGACATCTCGCTCAATGCCGTGGCCAATCTGGGCTATGCCGAGGCACGGTGGCTGCGTCCCGTCTATGCGGGCGACACGCTGCGGGCTCAGTCCGAGGTGATCGGGCTCAAGCAGAATTCCTCGGGCAAGACGGGCGTGGTCTATGTCCGCACCACCGGCTTCAACCAGCACGACCTGCCGGTGATGGAATTCGTCCGTTGGGTGATGGTGCGCAAGCGCGACGAGGCGGCACCAGCCCCCGCCGATCACGTGCCGCAAACCGCGTCCTGCGTCGCGGCCAGCGATCTCATCATCCCGGCAGGTCTGGATTTTACGCATTACGATTTCACCCTCGCCGGAGAGCCGCATCGCTGGGGCGATTACGAAATTGGCGAACAGATCGACCATGTCGACGGCGTGACCATCGAAGAGGCCGAGCATATGATGGCCACGCGCCTCTGGCAAAACACCTCCAAGACGCATTTCGACGCGACCCCGCGCGCGGATGGCAAGCGGCTGATCTACGGCGGGCATGTCATCTCGATGGCGCGCGCGCTGTCGTTCAACGGTCTTGCCAATGCCCAGATGATCGTGGCGATCAACGCGGGCAGCCATGCCAACCCGTGTTTTGCAGGCGATACCGTGCGGGCCTGGTCCGAGGTTCTGGACCGCGCCGATACATCGGCACCGGGTGTGGGCGCGCTGCGCCTGCGGCTCGTGGCAACCAAGGGCGGCGCGCCCTTCAGCTTGCGCGGCGAAGACGGCAAACACCTGCCGCATGTCTTGCTGGATCTGGATTACTGGGTCTTGATGCCGAAATAAGCGGGCTCAGAATTTACGCAGAATATCCTGCAAGTCCGGCTCGTCCACGAGTTTCGCAGCCCTGCGCGGCGTGACCCAAAGCCGACGGCGTTCGCGCGCTTCGGGGAAACGGTCGCGCAATTCGTCGTCACGCAGGCGAACTTTGTAAAGCTCTGCATTGATCGGCAAAGTGGTTCCATCGCGCATCCCCTTTTCATAGGAAAACCGCCCGATATGACGTGCCTTATCGGCATCGGCCCGCACGCCCGCCTCTTCCCAAGCCTCTTGCAGCGCGGATTCCGCATCGCTCAGCCCCTCGATGGGCCAGCCCTTGGGCACGATCCAACGGCCCGTGTCTCGGCTGGTGATGAGCAGAACCTCTTTACGCCCCTTGTGCTTGCGCCAGCACAGCGCCGCCACCTGCCGGCGAGGCAGGACAGACTCTGCATGGACCGCGCCGGGCACGGTCTGGGGGAAAATCTGGTTCACTCTGGTTTTGCTCTGCTCGGGCACGTTTCTCTAAACATCATATATAGGATATTTCCCCACGGGATACAAATCACGGGATGTTGCGGGGTTTGGCGCGCAGCGTGGGGTCGGCCTCGGTCGGATCGTCAGGCCAGGGGTGACGCGGATAGCGCCCGCGCATGTCCTTGCGCACATCCGAATAGGAACTTGCCCAGAACCCCGGTAGATCGAGCGTGGTTTGCACCGGGCGGTTTCCCGGCGACAAGAGCGTCACGCGCAATGGCGTGCGGCCAACCGTGGGATGGGTGGTCTGACCGAACATTTCCTGCAAACGCAGGGTAATTTCAGGATACTCCCCACTATAGTCGATCGGGATTTTCCGACCCAGTGGCGTGGTGAACTGCGCGGGTGCGGCCCGGTCCAGCATCTGCATCTGATCCCAATCAAGCCGAGCGCGCAGCGCATCGAGCATGTCGAACCGCTTCCACTCCGGCGCGCTGCGCACGCCACGCAGATAGGGCAAGAGCCAGTCCTCCAACCCGTCGAGAAGCGCTGCCTCGGACATATCCGGCAGGTCCGCCCCCCCATCGCGCAGCAATTGCACCCGCGCGACAAAGCGCCGGGCGGGATCGCTCCACGACAGGCCCAGATCGCGCACCCCGTCCAGCATGGCGCGCGCGATACGCTCCTCTGGCGCGTCCCGCCAATGCCGGTCATCCAGTATCAGCGCGCCAAAACGCTCTTGCTTGCGCGCCACCACCCGCCGTTCGCGCCGATCCCAGAGGCAGACATCCTGCCATCCGATCCGCTCTGCAAAGAGCCCGCGAATTTCCGCCTCGGAAATCGCGATGGCCTGCCGGATACGCGCCTCGCGCGGATCGCCATCCAGATCGCTGGCCACGATCAGCCGGGTCTGGCCCATCGGGTCGCCCTCTGGCATCACCGCACCCTTTCCCCCCGAGAGCACGTAACGCGGAGCATCCCCTTTGCGGCGCAGCCCGATCCGGTCTGGATAGGCAAGGGCGGCACATTCGGCATCGCTGCGCACGCCCTGCCCTCTCCCCTTTGTCTGCGCCGCCAGACGCCGCGCCTCGGTCTTGATCCGCTCAACCGGGCCGCGATTGACCGTATGGAAATAGCGCGCCTCAAAGGCGCGCTGGTCGCGCACCGCACTCAGCCGCAGCGCCAGATCAACGGGCGCGCTGCGGCCCAGCGGATCGCGCTCCGCCAAAAGCGCCGCCATCATCGCCGCCTCCGGCCCCGCAGAGGTCAGCATGTGCGCGAGGCGCGGATGCAACGGCAGCGCCGCCAACGCCTTGCCATGCGGCGTGATCCGACCCGTGGCATCCAACGCGCCCAACATCTCCAAGAGCGCGCGCGCCTCGGCATAGGCGCCGGGATTGGGCGGGGTCAGCAGCGGCAAATCCTCAGGGGCCGCGCCCCAGAGCGCCAACTCCAACGCCAGGCCCGCCAGATCCGCCGCTTCGATTTCCGCCGGGGGATAAGCCTGCAACGCGCCCTCTTCCCCGCGTGTCCAGAGCCGGTAGCACCGCCCCTCGGCCACACGGCCCGCGCGCCCCGCCCGCTGCGTGGCCTCGGCGCGCGTTACAGGCTCTGTCACCAGCCGCGACATGCCGGAACCGGGGTCGAACCGCGCCCGCCGCGCCAAGCCGCCGTCGATCACCACGCGAATATCCTCAATGGTCAACGAGGTTTCGGCGATGGATGTCGCCAGCACGATCTTGCGCCCCTCCGTGACGGGCGCAATCGCGGCGCGTTGCGCGGCAAACTCCATCGCGCCAAAGAGCGGGCGCAGGTGGCACCCGACGGGCAGGCGCGCACGCAAGAGTGCCTCAACGCGGCGAATTTCCCCCTCACCGGGCAAGAACACCAGAACGCCGCCCATTGTCTCGGCCACCGCCTCGCTCACCAGATCGGCCAACGCCTCTTCAAACCGCCGCGTCTTGGGCCGGGGGCGGTCGCGCCAACGGATGTCGACCGGATAGCTGCGCCCCTCCGAGGTGATCATCGGCACATCGCCCATCAACCGGGCCACGGGCGCGGCATCAAGGGTGGCCGACATGACCAGCAGGATCAGATCCTCGCGCAGCGCCCCCGCCACCTCAAGACACAGCGCCAATCCCAGATCGGCATTGAGCGAGCGTTCGTGAAATTCGTCGAAGATCACCGCACCGACGCCGCGCAACTCGGGATCGGTTTGGATCATGCGGGTCAAAATCCCCTCCGTTACCACCTCGATCCGGGTCTTGGGACCAACGCGCGCCTCGCCGCGCACCCTGTAACCCACGGTTTCCCCAGGCTTTTCCCCAAGGCTTTGCGCCATCCGCTCAGCGGCGGCACGGGCCGCAAGGCGGCGCGGTTCCAGCATCAGGATACGGCCCTCCGTCAGACCGGCGCGCAACATCTCGAGCGGCACGACCGTGGTCTTGCCCGCACCGGGCGGTGCCTGCAACACGGCACGCCCGCGCGTTTGCAGCGCGTCGATGAGGGCCGGAATGGCCTCTTGAATGGGAAGATCAGGCGTCATGCCCCGCGTTATCGGGCATCGGCGCGCGCTTGGCCAGAGGCTTGCCGGGCCTCTCGCCTCTGGACAAGGCCCACAGGGCCAAGGCATGAAGGCAACCGACAGCAAGAAGGGCAGCGCATGGATATTGCCGACATCGCACAGAAGATCATCGCCGGCGACCGGCGGGCGCTCGCCCGCGCGATCACCCTGATCGAAAGCGCGCGCGCGGATCACCGCGCCCATGCCGCCGCCCTCATGGAGGCGTTGAAAACCGCAGGCAAACAGGCGGTGCGCATTGGCCTGTCGGGCACGCCCGGTGTGGGCAAATCCACCTTTATCGAGAGTTTCGGCATGATGCTGACCGCACAGGGCCTGCGCGTGGCGGTGCTGGCGGTCGATCCCTCCTCGGCACGCTCGGGCGGCTCGATCCTGGGCGACAAGACGCGGATGGAACGGCTCAGCCGCGATCCGTCTGCCTTTATCCGCCCCTCCCCCAGCCAGAGCCATCTGGGCGGCGTGGCGCGCCGCACCCGCGAGGCGGTGACACTCTGCGAGGCGGCCGGATTCGACGTGGTGCTGATCGAAACGGTAGGCGTCGGGCAATCCGAGACAGTGGTTGCAGAAATGTCCGACATCTTCGTGCTCTTGCTCGCCCCGGCGGGTGGCGACGAATTGCAGGGCGTCAAGCGCGGCATCATGGAAATGGCCGATCTCATCTTGGTGAACAAGGCCGATGGCGATCTCAAACCGGCGGCGATGCGGACCTGTTCGGATTACGCAGGCGCGCTGCGCCTCCTGCGCAAACGGCCCCAGGACCCAGAGGGCTATCCCAAGGCAATGACCGTATCCGCCTTGCAGGACGAGGGGTTGCAAAAGGCATGGGACGAAATGACCGCGCTGGTGAATTGGCGGCGCGAGACCGGGCATTTCGACGGGCGGCGGGCAGAGCAGGCGCGCTACTGGTTCGGGCAAGAGGTGCGTCAGGGCCTTCTGGCGCGGCTGGAAACCCCCACGGCACGCACCGCGATGCAGGATTATGCCGCCCGCGTAGCAGCGGGCGACATGACGCCAACCGTCGCCGCCGCCGAAGTCCTGCGCCAGATTGGCGACTAATTTTCTATTTGGCGTCCGGCACTCGGATATAGACCCCCTCGGGCAGGTCGAGCGCCGCGCGCAGATCGCGCAACTGCCCCATCGACAGGGTGATCTTGTGCAACCGATCGGTGCGGGGATCGTATTGTTCGATCGTCACGCATTCCTCGAAGGCATTGATGATCACATCCTCGCCCAAGGGCGCTGCCCCCTCGTCGACAAGGGTGATCACGGTGGCGTCGAATTCGTGCTCTATGGAAAACATGGGTTCAGCCTACCGCGTTGGCGGGTCTTTGCAAGCAGAGACTGGCGTGGTGCAAAAGACCTGTCAGAGGCGTGAAACCCTGCTAAAACAAATGAATAAATGGGTCAGAACCGGGGATGTGGAATGCGGTGGTTATCTCTCGTGGGGCTGGTGGCACTTGTGGGCTGTGTCGATGTGGTGGAGCAAGGGCCGGTAAGCCAACCCGCGCCGCAAGCGAACTCACGCCCCAAGGCGACAACGCCGACGCGCGCGCAGGTCAATCAATTTATTTCGGTGGTTCAACGGGTTGAGCCCATAGCCGAGCGCGAGTGCCGGGCGCGTTCGCCGCGCGCCAACTGCGATTTCCGGATTGTCGTGGACGACCGGCCCGGTCAGCCGCCCAATGCCTATCAGACCCTTGACCGCGACGGTCAGCCCATCCTCGCCTTCACGCTGCCCTTGATCGCGCAGGTGCGCAATCAGGATGAACTGGCCTTTGTCATGGGACATGAGGCAGCCCACCACATCTCAGGCCATATCCCGCGCCAACAACAGAATGCAGCGGCGGGGGCGATTCTCTTGGGCGGCTTGGCGGCGATCACCGGCGCGAGCCAGACCATTGTCGATCAGGCGGTCGACATCGGGGCCGGGGTTGGCGCGCGCAGCTATTCCAAGAATTTCGAGCTAGAGGCGGATGCCCTTGGCACCGTGATTACCCATAACGCAGGCTACAACCCGGTGCGCGGCGCGGAATTCTTTAGCCAGCTTCCCGATCCCGGAAATCGCTTCCTAGGAACGCATCCGCCCAATGCCCAGCGGGTCGAAACCGTGCGGCGGGTGGCTGCCGGACTGTGACATGCGACAGCTAAAAGGCGTCGTGAACGACCGGGGATCGAGCTATGCGGTCTCGGGCGGGGCGGCGCAGAGCCGCGAGGCGGTGGATGAGTTCCTCAAAGCCTTGAAAAAGGACAAGAAGTTCGCCCGCGCCACGCATAACACCTGGGCTGTCCTGCTCGGCGATGGCACCCCGCTCAAGGGCGACGATGGCGAGGCAGGCGCAGGCCAAGTGATCCTGCGGATGCTGGAACGCGCCGATCTGCGCGATCATGTCGTGGTCGTAACCCGTTGGTATGGCGGCAAAAAACTGGGTGGGGACCGGTTTCGCCACGTGCAGGACTGTGCGCGCGCCTATCTCGACGAGATGGCGATTTGATCGAGGTCAAGGTGCGCAGCCGCGACCTGAGGCACAGTGGCGGCGCAGCAAGGGGGCAACAGCATGCAAAGCACTTCAACCTTGAAACGTCACGCACAGTTGGTGGACCGGATGGCCAACACCTTGGGCGTTGATCTTGAACAGAAAATCATGGAAGGGCAAATGACCTTCGATACCTTGGGCGACGTGGTTCTGGCCTGCACGGGCTGTGCCAATCCCGAAGCCTGCGATCATTGGCTGGCGCGGAACAAGACCGCGAGCGCAACACCGGACTATTGCCGAAACACCGATGTCTTCAGCCTCTTGAAGGCGGGCAAGCACGCCTGACGTATGTTACAGATCGTAAGGTTTGCCCGGTGATTTTATAAGGTCTCGCGCCCCGTCAGAGGCGGGTCGCGAGGGCCGAAGCGATTCCGATGAAAAAGCACCCGCTGGCAAAGGCCACGAAGAGGTGCCAGATGGCATTGGCAAAGCGCAAACTCTCCCACGCATAGAACACCACGCCCAGCGTATAGAGCAGGCCACCTGTCAGCAGCAGCACGAGGCTATGCCCCGGCAGAATCGGCGTGAGCGGGATAAAGAGTGCCACCCCGACCCAGCCCAGCGCCACATAGGGCAACCAGCCGGTCGGCATCTGGCCGGGTTTGGCCCGGATCTTGGTCACGGCGCCAAAGATGGCCAGAACCCAGACGACCGCCAGCACGACATAGCCAAAGGCGGTGCCCAAAAGCACGCTGAGCGGCGTGAAGGTGCCCGCGATCTTTACATAGATGGCCGCATGATCCAGACGGCGCAGAAGGGGCCGCGCGGCGGTGTGCGCATAGAGGTGATAGGCCGCCGACGCCCCCAGCATCAACAAGAGCGCGCCGGAATAGACGATGGTCGAGGCCAGCGTCACCCCGTCCATGCGCAACGCCCACATGGCAAAGAGCACCCCCACACCGGTGAGCGCCGCCAAGAGGCCAGCAATATGCACCGCCCCGTCAGCAAGACGTTCGGCGCGGGAATAGGCGGGATAGGACATATCGATCATCCGCTCTCTATGGCGCAAGAGTATTAATTTTTCTATGCGCTGTCTCACAATATGAGCCAGTCTTTCAGGATTTCGCGGCATTTTGAGGGTGACGTTGCGGCAATGCCGGTGCAGCGCCCAAAAGAATCGAGTCGCGCCTCGGCGCAGGATTTGCGATAGTGTGTTCCGCAACAAAGGAGTGTGATCATGCATCGCCGTCTTGTTCTGGGTTTCCTGAGCGCCGGGCTTCTCGCCTTTGGCTGGCCCGTCACAGCGCAACCCGCGCAAATGACCGCCGCCGAGATCAGCGCGCTGTTGTCTGGCAACACCATCGTCGGAAGCTGGTCCGGCACCGACTATCGGCAGTATTTTGCTGCCGATGGCAGCACGGTCTACATGCTGGGGGATGGTCGCCGCGACGATGGCCAATGGCGCGTGAACGCGGAGACCAACGAGTATGAAAGCTGGTGGCGCAGCACCGGCTGGACTCCTTACGCGATGGTGCGCACCGAGACGGGCGGATATGCCTGGATCAATGGCGACCGGCTCGAACCCTTCGAAGTGTTGAGCGGGCGACAGATCGAGTAGGCACCCGCGCCCGTTGCTTAAAGCATGTGGCCTCCGATTGGCCTCCGATCAGGTTCACATCGCCCCGGGCGTGACCCGGGGCCTCGCCGGAGAAGGTTGGAGGTCCCGGGTCAAGCCCGGGACGGGAAATACAAGAACTCTCGCCGCATACTTCCCCGCCCCGGTCCTGAGCCGGGGCCTCATATCGACAAGGCAAGAGGTCCCGGGTCAGGCCCGGGACGGTTGTGGTTTAGATAGCGCGGCATGGTCTCAGTCGTCAGTTGACCAGATTGGGCGGGGTTTCCCCGGCAAAGAAGGCGCGCAGGTTCTCGACCGCCATCAGGCCCATCGCCTCGCGCACCTCGAGCGCTGCGGTGCCCAGATGCGGCAAGAGCGCCACGTTTTCCATCGCCTTGAGCGCATCGGGCACGATCGGCTCGCGCTCATAGACGTCAAGGCCCGCCCCGGCGATGCGCCCCTCTTGCAGCGCGGCGATCAGCGCCGCCTCGTCCACCACATCGCCGCGCGCAATGTTGATGAAATGCGCGGTCGGGCGCATGGCGGCAAAGACGGCCGCATTGATCAGATGCCGGGTTTCCGCGCCGCCGGGCACCGCCACGACGAGAATATCGGCATTGGCCGCAACCTCTTCGATCGAGCCAAGCTGGCGCGCGTCGAAATCGAGCGTCTTGGCCGAACGGTTGTGATAGACGACCGACATGCCGAAACCAAAGTGGCAGCGCCGCGCAATCGCCTGTCCGATGCGGCCCATGCCGATGATGCCCACTGTCTTGCCCGTGACATGCAGGCCCAGCATCTGCGTCGGGTTCCAGCCCGGCCACTTGCCAGAGCGCACCAGCCGCTCGCCCTCGCCCGCGCGACGCGCGGTCATCAGCATCAGCGTCATGGCGATATCGGCGGTGGCGTCCGTCACGGCACCCGGCGTGTTGCTGACGGCAATGCCCACGGCACGGGCGGCGGCCACGTCGATATGGTTATAACCCACGCCGAAATTGGCGAGGATGCGACAGCGCGAATTCTCGGCCTCGGTAAAGACATCGGCCTGAAACATATCGCCCAGCGTCGGAAGGATGCCATCATAGAGCGCCAGCGCGCCGCGCATCTGCCCCGGCTTGAGGGGCGTATTGTCGTCGCGTGTTTCCACGTCGAAATGACGGCGGGCCTCGTCCAACACGCGGTCGGGCATGGGGCGGGTGACAAGTATCCGTTTCAATGCAGTCTCTCTCCGATGGGAACGTCTTGGTCCGGGCGTATCAGAACGATATCGCCATTGCTATCGCTCAGCCCCAGCACGAGGATTTCCGACCGGAACTTGCCGATCTGGCGGGGCGGGAAATTGACCACCGCCAGCACCTGACGTCCGATCAGGCTCTCGGGCGTGTAATGCGCGGTGATCTGGGCGCTGGATTTCTTCTCGCCCAATTCGGGGCCGAAATCGACCCAGAGCTTGATCGCGGGCTTGCGCGCCTCGGGATAGGGTTCGGCGCGGGTCACGCGGCCCACGCGAATATCCACAGCGAGAAAGTCGTCGAATGTGATCTCAGCCATTGCGCAGCGCCTTGGACCGGTCCGTGGCGGCGGCCACGGTTTTCAGCATCAGGGGCGGCAGGCCGGTGTCGGGGTGCATCAGCACCTCCAGCCCCGCCTGCGTCGTGCCATTGGGGCTGGTGACGTTCTGGCGCAATTGCGCGGGCGTTTCCTCGGCGGCCTCGGCCAGGGCACCGGCCCCCGCGACGGTCGCCTGCGCCAATTGCATCGCAAGCGCCGGCGAGAGCCCCTGCGCCGCGCCCGCCTGCGCCATGCATTCGATCATGTGAAACACATAGGCCGGACCAGAGCCCGAGAGGCCGGTCACGGCATCCATCTGATCCTCATGGTCGAGCCGCACCACCTGCCCCACCGCACGCAAGAGGGTTTCCGCCAGATCGAGATGCGCCGCAGTCGCATGGGCATTGCCGATGATGGCGGAAATTCCGCGCGCCACGGCGGCGGGGGTGTTGGGCATGGCGCGGACGATCGGGGTCTTGTCGCCCAGCGTCGCCTCAAACGCCGCGATGGGCGTGCCGGCGGCGACCGAGATGAAGAGCGTCGCGCCATTGCCCATGGCGGCCAGCGTGGGCAGGGCCGCGCCCATCATCTGCGGCTTGACCGCGACCAGCACGATAGCGGGCGCATCGGGCAGATCGGTGTTGAGATGCACGCCGGTACCGCGCAGCCACTCGGACGGCTTCGGGTCCAGCACCCAGACCGACGCGGGCGGCAACCCTCCCTTGAGCCAGCCTTGCAACATGGCGCTACCCATCTTGCCACAGCCAAGTAAAACAAGGCCTTTTTCGGCCAGATCCTGCATCGTCATGGTGTGTCCCCCGCTCTTGTCATCCATTCGCGGGGGATAGTGTTACGCGCGGCCGTAAGCCTCTGCAATGGCCACCTGCATCGCATCTCGCGGCGATTGATCACCCCAGATCGCGAGTTGCAGTGCGGGGTAGTAGCGCTCGGCGCTCGATACGGCGGCATGCAGCATGGTGTCGATCTGCTCGGGGCTGGCCACCTGCCCACCGGCCAGCACGAGGCCATAGCGATAGACCATGAGTTTCTGCTCGGCCCACCAGGTAAAGGAACCGGCCCAACATTCATCATTGATTTCGTTGAGAATCTCAAAGAGCACGGGCAGTTTCTCGGCGGGTGGCTCCATGTCGAAGGTGCAGACAAGGCGCAGCGTTTCGTCATAGCCGGACCAGGCGAGCGTCAGCGAATAGGTGCGCCACTGGCCCTCGACGGCCATGGCGATCTGATCGTCGCCGATGCGGTCGAACTCCCACTCGTGGTGTTCGGCGATATGCTCAACAATATCAATGGGGTGGATGTCGTCCTGCGAGAACTGCTCGGAAAGTGCCATGGCGCCGCCTCATTTGCTATAGCGCGGGGGTGGCGTTGCACCCCAAGCGCTAGGTGCCTGCTCTACGGACGGGGGCCATCCCCCTCGCCCATACCAGATATGGTGCGGGGTTTGACGCGCCCTGTAAAGCTATTTGTTGAGGGGGATAGCAATATATTGTGGATGGAATGGGAGAGTGCCGCAAGAGGGGGCGGGAACAGCCCTCACCCCCCCACGAAATCCGCGACCAGCGCGTGAAAGAGCGCGGGCTTTTCCAGATGCACGGCATGGGCGGTGCCAGGCACCACGGCCAGAGCCGCGTCGGGCAGGCCTTGCCAGAGGGTTTCGACCTGTGGCCAGCGGTAAGAGCGGTCGCCGTCGCCCCAGAGCACCAGCGTCGGCATGGTGAGGCGGCCAAGCGCGCCGCGCCCGTCCCAATGGCTCATGGCATCGAGCCCCGCCAAGGCTGCGGCCTCGGTCGCCTGTGCGCCCAGCGCGGCCACGATCTCGAACCCTTCCGCCGCCGCCCCTTGGCGAAACCAGGTGGCCCCGATGCGCCGAATGGTCTGCGCCACGCCATCGCTGCGCACCCGTTCGCGCGAGGTCTCGAGCGGCTCGAACCGGTTGGGCATGGCACCAAGCGGCCCGGTGCCATAGAGGATCAGCCGGGCGATACGGTCTGGGTGGGTCGCGGCCAGTTCCTGCACGATCATGCCGCCCATGGAATGCCCCATGAGGGTAAAGCGGCCAATGCCCAGCTCGTCGAGCAGGGCCACCACCGCCGCCGCGAAGGCGGCGATCCGCTCGGGCGGCGGCAGCGCCGCCGATCCGGCATAGCCCGGCAAATCGGGGGCGATCACGTCGAACCGGTCGGAAAAGCGCGCAAGCTCGGCCTGCCATTGCGCCGACCCGCCCAGATAGCCATGCACGAGAACCAGCGGCGCGCCCGCCCCTGCCCGGCGATAGCTGAGGCCGCTCCGCGCGATCAGCGCATCTGTTCGGGCAACCACAATGCAAGCTCCGGCATGAGAATAAGAAGAACGATCAGGAGAACGAGCGCCCCGATAAAGGGCAGGCAGCCCATGATCACATCGCCGATGGTGACCTGACCGCGCCCGATGCCCTGGATCACGTAGAGATTGAGGCCCACAGGAGGTGTCAGCACCGCAATCTCCATGGTGATCGTATAGACCACCCCGAACCAGATCAGATCGAAGCCGGCGGCGGACATCAGCGGAAAGATCGTGGGCAGGGTGATGAAGGTCATCGACACGGGTTCAAGAAACATCCCCAGCACGATGTAGAAGATCAGCACGATGGTCAGCACCACATAGGGCGAGAGATCGAAGCTGAGAAACAGCTCGGTGAATTGTTGCGGCACGCGGTAATAGGTGAGCACGAAACCAAAGAGCACCCCCGCCGACAGGAGTAGGCCAAGATAGCCCATGGTGCGCATCGTGGCAAAGAGCGAGTCCTTGAACCCCTGCCATGTCAACCCGCCCACGCCAAAGGCCAGGATCACGGTCAGAAGGGCCGCCACCGCTGCCGCCTCGGTCGGAGTGGCGATACCGGCGTAAATCGCCACCGTGATCACCAGACCGATCAGGCCGATGGGCGCAATGGTGGCGGCAATCTGGACGAGTCCCATCTTCACCGCATCTTCGCTGCCCGGAATATCCTCGGGCTTGAGGATACCCCAGACCAGCACAACGATGGCAAAGCAGGTGACAAGGATCAGCCCCGGAATGACCCCCGCGATAAAGAGATCCCCGATGCTCTGGTCGGTGACAATGCCGTAGAACAGCAGGATGAGTGAGGGCGGGATCAGAACGCTGAGCGTGCCCCCCGCCGCCAGCACGCCCGACGACAGCCGCTTGCCATAGCCCAGCCGCAGCATCTCGGGCAGGGCCACGCCGCCAATCGTCAGCGCCCCCACCATGGACGAGCCGCAGACCGCGCCGAAACCTGCGCAAGCCCCGATCGAGCCATAGGCCGCCGAGCCGCGCACGCGCACGCCCTGATGCAGGAACTGATAGAGATTGGGACCGATATTGGATTTGCCGATGAGTTCGCCCAGGAACACAAAGAGCGGCACCGCCAATAGGATATAGTCGATCCACACACCCCAGAGCTTCAACTCCGCCGAGGCGATCGAGGTCTCGAAGGTCTGGATTTGCCACAGAAAAGGCAGCGAGGCCGCCGCCAGCGCAAAGGGGATCGGCACGCCCACCGCAATCAGGAACATCAAGAGGCCAAGCAGACCAAGTCCGACTTCATACCATTCCATCGCTCAGACCTCCGCCGCCGGGGTGCGCAACAGCCGCACCAGCCGCAGCACCGCGTAAAGGGAAAAAAGCAACAGCGCCAAGGCTCCGGGTGCCCAGAACGCATAGCGCGGCCAGAGCAGGATTTCCGAGGACGCGCCGGAATTGAACGACCGGATCGTGGCACTGACCCCGGCCAGCGAGAAAAAGAACCCGACCCCCAGCATCACGCAGAGATTGAACACCGCCACCGCCTTGCGCAGACCGGCGGGCAGGGTATCGGTCAGCATCGTGACCTTGGGATAGGCATCCTCGCGCATCGCATAGGCAAGGCCCGCAAAGGCCACCGGAAAGAGCAAGAGCGCGGTTGCCTCTGTCACCATCCGGTCGGGCGCGTTGAGCGCGTAGCGCGTGAAAACGCCGTAGCTGATCCACACCATCTGCACGAGTACCACCACGGCCCCCGCCCCCGCGAGCCAGACAACCGCGCGTTCCACATGGGCAATCCATCGGTCAAGACCGCTTTGCATGGCGTGTCTCCCTGTTGATGCAACGGGCGGCCCCCTGCGCGCTTGGCGCAAGGGGCCTGTCAGATCACGGCGCGTGCTGCGCAAAGAGATCGCGAATCTTGCCAGCCAGTTCCGGCCCGCAGGCCGCATCGACGGTCTCGTTCCACTTACCCTGCACGCTGGCAATCAGCTCCATCCGCTTGTCCTTGGGGATCGACACGGCGGCGCCGCCGCCCTTCATCACCGCATTGCCGACGCGCTGATCCACCCAATCCTCGTAACGCGGCTTGAGCCACTCTTCGGTTTCGCGGGCGGCGGCCATCACGGCGGCCTGTTCATCCGCGGTCATGCCGTCGAACTTTTCCTTGTTCATCATGTATTGGATGTTGCCGTAAAAGAGGCTCGCGTTGACCATATAGGGCATCACATCCCAGAGCTTCCAACTCGAATAGGTGGCAACCCCCATGTTGATCCCGTCGACCACGCCGCGTTCGGCGGATTGGAACACCTCCTTGGGTGCCACAAAGACCGGCGCGCCGCCCCATGTCTCGATCATCAGGCTGACCAGCGGCCCGATGGAACGCACCTGCTTGCCCGCCAGGTTGCCCAGATCGTCAATCGCCTCTTCGAACCACCATTCCTGATCGTAGGAATAGTTCGAGTTGAACACCGGCACGAGGTTGATCGCCGCCGCCTCATCGCGCACCAGATCGGCATAGGCGGCGTCCAGGTCGATCTGCCCGTCGAGATCCACCGCCACCGGGTAGAGCGAGGTGACACGGTAGCAAGGCAGGCGCTCGTCGGCGGGCATCCAGCTCATGTCCGACACGCCGCCCTGCACCGCGTCCACACCTTCGGACCAGCCATGCAACGTGGAGGACGGGAAGATCTCGACCTTGACGCTGCCGCCGGTTTTCTCCGCCACCAACTCTGCGAAATGCACGAATCCGTCATAGCGGATATCAGCCTCGTTCACATAGGTGGACAGGCGGATCGTGGTTTCGGCCATGGCGGGCAGCGCAACAGTCATCCCGAGCGCTGTGGTGGCAATCAGTCCTTTCAACGACATTTTCATCTCTCTCTCCTTGTTGGGGGCGTGGCGAGACCGTTCATGCGGCCGTCGTCCATTGATATTGGAGGAAATGCTAGGACAGACCCGGACGAGTCGGCCAATTCAAACATCTCATAAAACTATTCCGATCTTGCATGACCCTGCGGGCTGGCGCAATCTGGCGGCAAGGGAGAGGCCGATGGACATCAACTGGCTGCGCGATTTCGTCTGCCTTGGACGGACGCTGAATTTCACCCGCGCGGCGGAAGAGCGCAACATCACGCAATCCGCCTTCAGCCGCCGCATCAAATCGCTCGAGGCGTGGATCGGCGTGCCGCTGATCGACCGTGCCAGCTATCCTGTGCAACTCTCTGAGGCGGGGCGGCAATTCCTGCCGGTGGCGCAACAGACGGTGGCGGACCTCACCGACACCCGTCAGGCGATCCGCGAACGCGCGCGCGGCCATGCCAGCTTTCAACGCTTTGCCGCCCTGCACGCCATTTCGGTGAATTTCCTGCAACCGCGCATGGCGGCGTTGGAGCGCGACTATCCCGACCTGCGCACGCGCGTCATCTCGGACAGCCTGACCGCCTGTTGCCAGTTGCTCAGCGAGGGTGGCTGCGAATTCCTGCTCTATTACCGGCATCAGGACGTGGCTCCGATCCTCGACGAGACCCGGTTCAAGCGCAAGGACATCTGCGAAGAGCGCCTGATCCCCGTGGCCCAGCACGAGGCCGCCGCGCGCCATGGCTGGACACTGCCGGGGCGCGCCGGGCGCGAGGTGCCCTATCTCAGCTATGACCCCAACACCTTTCTCGGCACGGTCGTGGATCAGACCATCGGCAACCGCCGCCCGGCACTCGACCTGCGCTACATGGATGCGCTGGCAGAGGCGCTCAAGCGGCGCACGCTCGCGGGGGCGGGGCTTGCGTGGCTGCCGGAATTTTCCATCCGTCAGGAGCTGGCCGACGGCACGCTGGTCCGCCTTGGCGGGCGCGACTGGACGGCGACGATGACAATCTCGCTGTTTTGCTCACCCGAACGGCTGGATGATCTGGGGCGCACGATCTGGGATCAGTTTTAGGGCCTGTCGCGCCTTATCGAAACCGCACCCGTCCCGGGGGCCGGGGCAAGGGGTGTCCAATGAGACGTAACGCGCTTTAAACGGGCGCGATCAGGATGGCGCGGAAATCGTTGACATTGGTCAGCGTCGGCCCGGTCACCACCTGCCCGCCAATCGACCCAAAGAACCCATGCGCGTCGTTGATCGCCAGGGCCTGCGCAGGGTCAACCCCGGCGGCCTTGGCCTCAGCCAATGTCTCAGGCCCGATCACCGCCCCCGCCACCTCTGCCGCGCCATCGACGCCGTCGGTGTCACAGGCGAGCGCGTGAATCCCCGCCGCCCCTTCCAAGGCCAGCGCCAGCGCCAGCGCATATTCCGCATTGGGCCCGCCCACGCCGTCGCCGCGCCGCGTCACCGTCAATTCACCGCCCGAAAGCAGCAGCACGGGGGCATCCCCCGGTGCCAGCCCTGCCTGCACCTCACGCGCAAGCGCGGCGTGATCGCGCGCCACATCCCGCGCCTCGCCCTCCAGCGCATCGCCCAGAATACGCACGCTGATCCCTTCGGCGCGCGCCACCTCTGCCGCCGCCTCCAGCGATTGCACCGGGGCGGCATAGATCACGTTCTCGACCCGGCTCAACCGCGCATCCTCTGGCGCCACAACACCGCTCTGCCCTGCCAGCACCGCCTGCGCCGAGGCCGGCAGATCAATCCCGTAGCGCGCCACGATGTCCAGCGCCTCGGCGCTTGTGCTGGCCTCGCCCACCGTCGGCCCCGATCCGATCATGCCCGGATCATCCCCCGGCACATCGGAAATCAGCAGCGCATGCAGCCGCGCCGGATAGGCCGCCGCCGCCAATTGCCCGCCCTTGACCCGGCTCAGATGTTTGCGCAGCACGTTCATCTGGCCAATCGGCGCGCCCGACGCCAAAAGCGCGGCATTGACCGCCTGCTTGTCCGCCAGCGTCATCTCGCCCGCAGGCTGGACAAGCAGCGACGACGCCCCGCCCGACATCAGCGCCAGCACCATATCGCCCTCACCCAATCCCTCGACCAGTTGCAGCATCCGCGCGGTGGCCGCCAGACCGGCGGCATCCGGCACCGGATGCGCCGCCTCGACAATCTCGATGCCCTGACAGGGGCGTGCATAGCCATAGCGCGTGATCACCAGCCCCTCGCAGGGGCCCCATTCCGCCTCGACCGCCTCGGCCATGCGCGCGCTGGCCTTGCCCGCGCCGATCACCACGACACGGCCCTCTGGCCGCGCGGGCAGATAGGGGGCAAGGCTCTGCATCGGGTCGGCCACGGCCACCGCCCGGTCAAAGAGGCGGCGCAACAGGGTCTGGGGATCGGTCATGTTTCTGGGGTCTCCGCGTCAGTCGCGCGCACCCTATCGCGGGGCGCGACCCTGCGAAAGCCCTCAGGATGCGGCGCGCTTGGCTTCTCTCGCCAGATGCCTCGCGTAAAGACGCGGCGCCAGCACCCGCTCGTACATCAGCGATGCCACCTGCCGCAGCCCCGGCAAGGCCACGATCCGCGCCGCCCAACGATAGCGCGGCAACGCGGCCCAGAGTGCCGCAAAGGCATCGACACCCGAGAGCACGCGCCCATCCTGCCGCACATGCAGCCGCCGCGTGGCCTGATCGGCGCTGATCCCCCAGTGTTCAAGACCACCGGCGTTGAGATCCTGAAAGATGACCGGCAGGCCGTTCGCATCCACATAGCCCGCATAATGCGCGACCTCCGCCCGGCAGACCGGACAGCGGGCATTGTAGAGCACTTGGATTTCGTGGGTCATCTCGGGCCTCCTGCGCAATGGAGGTAGTGTGAGAGGGACAGAGGGGAAGAGGCGCAGAATGTCGCGGGAGGGAGGGATAGGGGCGCGCGCTCGACGGGCCGCGGTCTGGCGAAGCAACGCCCATGGCTTCCCCTTTATGCCAGCAAAAAATCCGTGCAAGCCCTCGACCGCGCGGATGAACGCCTTGCAAAACGGGATCAAATGGGTGCAGAGCGACGAGACTTAATGTTTTGCATGACTTCATCAGGCCCGAAATCGTTAGGTTTTATTCTGAAATGATGGCCAATTGACGCCCTGTAATATTGCAGAGCCGCCTCAGAGTCATCAGTTGTCAAAACATCCCTTTTCATCGCATTTTCGAGAAGCTCCTGAACGCGCTTTCCCAAAAATTCACCCCTTATGTTCGCAAGCCGTTCAATCATAACAAAGGCTTCCCAAACCTTCACTTCAGTTGGACCATCATTAAAGAAATGTCGGTAGGCCGCTTGGATTCCGTAAACCTGATTTTCGAAGCGGACACTTGATAAGTAAGATTCGATTATTTCCTCTTTTGTCCACACCGACTCGATCCATCGGGCTAGCAACATCTCTACAATTTTACGCCCTACTGTCGGTTGCAGGCGCGGAATGAAGTTAGAGCGACATAATTGCTGAGTGATCGAGCTACCGCCACTCCGGCGATTTTTTGTCACTAGCTGCCACGCTGCTCGTGAGACGCCTCTCCAATTTATACCATTGTGTTGATAGAAAGCTTGATCTTCTATAAAAACCGCAAGCGTTTTGCTGTGCTTTAAATCTGTATTCAGGCGTTTCAATTCTGCTCTAGAAAGTCTGATTTGATAGATAGTTTGCTCAAAATTTGAAACCAAAGGAACCCTCAGCAGCCTCGCGGCGCCAAAAACAATCCAGAGCTTCCTGTTCTCATTGGCCTCTCTGAGGTGGAACCTGAACAGATATAGGCAAATAAACACCCATGACAAAGTCACCAGTAGTAGTTGGTTTTTTGTTAAAACTAGTTCTTGGTTGTTGATGGTGACGATTGTCATTGCTGCTGGACCAAGCAAGACAATACTTACTGCTGAGGCCAGACAAATGAACCACACCGGAAACGCCCTGTAAGATATGAATCCGGGCCACAGATGGATGGAAAAGGGATTGTCGGCACCTTCTATTCGCCAATTTGGAAGGACAAGCGTGTTTCCCCGTAACTCACACCAAGCATGCGGCGAAGAACAATTATCTTTCTCTCTGAAAAAACATTTGATTTCAACAAATTAGAGATGTGGACGATTGAAAATAATGAAAAGATCAATATCAATACAAGAACAAAAGACTTTGTTTGAGAGATCGTAAAACCAGCATTGGTTACACTAGTTTCCCACTCGCTTAGCCTGAAAGCTGCAAATCCCAGAAGGGTTGCGATTATGGTAATGACGTTAGTAGTCCAGGTTACGGATTGATCTACCGATGAAAGTTTTTGGACAGCAAAATTATACTCCGCAAGCCCGATGTCAGGCTTAAGTTTATGCTGAGGGAAGTATCGTTCATTGGCGTCATCCATCCCCCAACCTCCCCCACAAATCATACTCCCCCGCCTCGTCGACCACGACCGAAACGATATCGCCCACGGCGATCCCCTCGGTGCCCTCATCAATAAACAGGTTCCCGTCGATCTCGGGCGCGTCGGCCTTGGTGCGGCAGGTGGCGATACCGTCGGCGTCGATCTCGTCCACGATCACCTCCATCCGCTGCCCCACCTTGGCCGCCAGCTTGGCCTCGGAAATCGCCTGCGCCTTTTCCATGAACCGATCCCAGCGCTCTTGCTTGACCTCTGGGGCCACATGATCGGCCAAGGCATTTGACCGGGCACCTGCGACATTCTCGTATTGAAAACACCCCACCCGGTCCAACTGCGCCTCATCCAGCCAGTCCAGAAGCGTCTGAAACTCTGCCTCGGCCTCGCCCGGATAGCCCACGATAAAGGTCGAGCGCAGGGCAATTTCGGGGCAATCCCGCCGCCATGCCGCGATCTCGTCCAATGTCTTGGCCGCCGCCGCAGGCCGCGCCATGCGCCGCAGCACCTCGGGATGCGCATGCTGGAACGGAATATCCAAGTATGGCAGCACCAGCCCCTCCGCCATCAGCGGAATGAGGTCGCGCACATGCGGGTAGGGATAGACATAATGCAACCGGACCCAAGCCCCCAGAGACCCAAGATCGCGCGCCAGATCGGTGATATGCGCCCGGTGCCCCCGCTCTTCGGCATGGCGGATATCGACGCCATAGGCCGAGGTATCCTGAGAGATCACCAACAATTCCTTGACGCCGCTCTCCACCAGCTTTTCCGCCTCGCGGATCACCGCATGGGCCGGGCGGCTCTGCAGTTTGCCGCGCATATCGGGGATGATGCAGAATTTGCACTTGTGATTGCAGCCCTCGGAAATCTTGAGATAGCTGTAATGGCGCGGCGTCAGGCGCACACCCGAAGCAGGCAAGAGATCAATGAAGGGATCGGGGCTGGGCGGCACCGCCAGATGCACGGCATCCAGCACCTGCTCGTATTGATGCGGCCCGGTCACGGCCAGAACGCGGGGATGCACCCCGGTGATATACTCGGGCTCTGCCCCCAGACAGCCCGTTACAATCACCCTGCCATTCTCGGCCAAGGCCTCGCCAATCGCCTCGAGGCTCTCGGCCTTGGCGCTGTCGAGAAACCCGCAGGTGTTGACGATCACCGCATCCGCGCCGGTGTAGTCGGGCGAAATGCCATAGCCCTCGGCCCGGAGCCGCGTCAGAATCCGCTCGCTGTCCACCAGCGCCTTGGGACAGCCAAGGCTGACCATGCCGATGGTCGGCTGGCCCGCACGGGGCGTATCAGTCAGACGCGCACGCGGCGCGAGATCGGGGCGGAGGTTGGGCGGGTTCTGGGACATGGGCGCGATATACTCTGCCACCGTCCGCCCGCCTAGCCCAAAAGCGGTTGCCCCGCCCCATGCCACACGCCTAGACTGTGGCCAGATCAGGCAGGCAAAGGGGGCGATGCCATGCGGTGGATATTCCGGGCCTTGGGGCTGGTCGTGGTCATGGCGGCCATCGTGCTTGGCGCGCTCTTTTTCCTGCCGGGCGAGCGGATCGCGCGCATCGCCGCCGATCAGATCACCAAGGCAACCGGGCGTCAGGTCATCATGTCCGGCGACACCAAGATCAGCCTCTATCCCATCCTCGGCGTGTCCACCGGCGCGGTCGAGATTGCCAATGCCGATTGGTCCGACGCAGGCCCGATGCTGCGCGCCGACAGTCTCAAGATCGGGGTGGAACCGCAGGCGCTCTTTGGTGGCGACATCCGCATCACGGGGCTGGAGGCGGTCAATCCCGCGATCCGGCTGGAACGCGCCCGCGACGGCCGGGTCAATTGGGAACTGGGGGTCGAGGGCGTGGCCCCTTCGGGGCAATCGGACGGCACCCTTGCAACTTCGAACCGCCTCGCGCTCACCCTTGACCGCGCGCTCATCACCGGGGCGAGCCTCAGCTATACCGATCACGCCACCGGCGATGTGCAGGCGTTCTCAGACATGGATTTCGACCTGCGCTGGCCCGATTACGACGGCACCGCCACCTTTGAAGCCGTGCTGCGCCAAGGAAGCGCGCCCATGACCCTCGCAGGCCAACTCGATCAGGTGGGTCAGTTCATCGACGGAGCCGTCACCGGCCTCTCGGCGCGGCTATCTGGTCCGGGGGGCAGCGTCGCCTTCGCCGGACGCGGCGGGGTGCAGCCGCAACTCCAGGGGCGGCTCGACATCGACCTTGGCGATACCGATGCCTTTTTGGCGGCACTTGGCCTTGACCGGCTGGAATTGCCCCGTGGTTTTGGGGCCAGCGTCACAGGCGGCACCGACCTCACGCTCACCGAGGCACTTGACCTCTCGCTGCGCAATCTGACGCTCAATCTGGGCGGCAATGCCCTTGCCGGGGCCGCCGATATTGCGCTTGGTGGTGACGTGCCGCGCATCAACGCCCAGCTCAACGCCGGCGCGCTCGATCTTTCGCATTTCGCCGGGGCCGACAGTACCGGCTCAGGCAGCGCCGACAGCGGCTGGTCCAAGAGCGCGATCGACGCCAGCGCCCTTGCCCTTGCCAATGGCGAAGTCGCGCTCATCGCCGACAGCATCAATCTGGGCGATCTGAAACTGGGCAAGACCCGCAGCCTGATGACGCTCGACCGCGCCCGCGCCGTGTTCGAGCTGCGCGAATTGCGCGCCTATGACGGGCTGATCACCGGGCAATTCGTCGCCAACAACCGCTCTGGTCTCTCGGTCGGGGGCACCCTCAAGGTAAGCGACATCAACCTCGAACGGTTCCTGACCGATGCTGCGGGCATCACCCGCTTTGCCGCGCTCGGAAGCGGCGAGGTGGAGTTTCTGGGCGTGGGCAATTCGGTGGATGCGATCATGCGCTCGCTCTCGGGTAAGGGGGCCTTGCGCACCGGGCGCGGGGTGATTTCTGGCTTTGATCTCGACCGGCTGATGCGCGCGGGCGATGTGACGGGCGGCACCACAATCTTTGACGCGATGACCGCCAGCTTTACGATGAATGGCGGCAATCTCATCAACCAGGACCTCGCCATGACCCTTCCGCTCGCCCGCGCCTCGGGCCAAGGGCGTATCGGGCTTGGCGCGCGCGACATCGACTATCTCTTTACCCCCGTGCTGCTCGAGGGCGAGAACACCCGCGGCCTCGCCATCCCGGTGCGCATCGAGGGACCATGGGCCAACCCAAGGATCAAACCCGATCTGGAAAAGGCCGTCCGCATGAACCTCAAGGCCGAGCGCGACAAGCTGGAGCAAGAGGCCAAGGACAGGCTGGAACGCGAACTGCAACAGCGCCTCAACGTCGCCCCGCAAGAGGGCCAGAAGCTTGAGGATGCCCTGCGTGAAAAGATCGAGGACAAGGCCGCGCGCCAGTTGCGCAAGCTCTTCGAGTGAGGCAGGCGCGCAATTGAGTATTTTTGCCAAGAAGAACGAGGGCCGCGCCCATGAGTGAGGTCAAGGCGCAATACGAGGCCTTTCCTTATCCCGCGCGCGATCCGGCGGATGAGGCCAAGCGCCTGATCACCGGCTCGCCGTCGCATGTGCTGGAAATTGACCATTTCCTCTTTCAGGGGCGGCGCGACTGGACCAAACCGCTGCGCGCGCTCATCGCGGGCGGCGGCACCGGCGACGGGCTGATCCAACTGGCGCAACAGATGAAGGATACGAGCCGCGCCGCCGAGATCACCTATATCGACCTCTCATCCGCATCCCGCGCCATCGCCGAAGAACGCGCCCGCCTGCGCGGCCTGCGCAATATCCGCTTTGTCACCGGCAGCCTGCTAGACGCGGCCAGCCATGGGCAATTCGACTATATCGACTGCTGCGGCGTGCTGCATCACCTGCCCGACCCGGCGACGGGGTTTGCGGCACTTCTGGCGGCGCTGGCACCCGGTGGCGGCATGGGCTTCATGGTCTATGCCCCCTATGGGCGCGCGGGCGTCTATCCGCTGCAAGAGGCGTTTGGCGCGCTCTACGCGGGCCTGCCCCCCGAGGCGCGTCTCAAGGCCGCCAAAGAGGTGGTGGCCAACCTGCCCGAGGGGCATCCGTTCAAGTGCAACCCCAATCTCGGCGATCACAAGGACAGCGATGCAGGCTTTTACGATCTGCTCCTGCATTCCCAAGACCGCGCCTTTGACGTAACAGCCCTTGTCGGGATGCTGGACGATACCGGCTGGGCGCTCTCGGGCTTTGCCCTGCCGGTGCTCTATGACCTGAGCCGCATCACCACCGTGCCGGACCACCTGAGCGCCACCGCGCGCATGGCCCTGGCCGAGAAACTGCGCGGCACGATCAAGACGCATGTGGGCTATGCCACCCGCGCCACCGAGGCCCGCCCGCCCGCCACCGGGCGCGACCGCGCGCTGATCCCCCATCTCAAGGGCCTGCGCGCGCCCGACCTTGCCCGCGCCATCGCCCAGGGCCAGACGCCCAAACTGCGTTTCAACGGGATCGAGGCGCGGCTCTCCCTCCCCAAAGAGGCGGCGCCCCTCTTGGCGGCCATCGACGGGCGGCGCAGCCTGAGCCAGATCGCGCAGACCACCGGCACCGATCCCATCGCCTTTGGCAGTCTCTGGGCGCGGATCGAGCGCGACCTGGGCGATCACGGCCTCCTGCTCTTTTCCAGCATCCTGCGGCCATGAAAAAACCGCCGCCCGGACCCAACCGGACGGCGGTTTCAATCGCGATGCGACCCGGCTCAGGCGGCCAGCGCACCCTTGGCCTGGTCCACGATGGCAGCAAAGGCTGCGGGCTCGTGCACGGCCAGATCGGCCAGAACCTTGCGGTCCACTTCGACCCCGGCCAGCGCCAGACCGTTGATGAAGCGCGAGTAGGTCAGCGATTCATCATGGGCGCGCACAGCCGCGTTGATCCGCTGGATCCACAGAGCGCGGAAATTGCGCTTGCGGTTCTTGCGGTCGCGGGTCGCGTATTGGTTGGCCTTGTCGACGGCCTGCGCGGCCACCTTGAAGGTGTTCTTGCGGCGGCCATAGTAACCTTTGGCGGCCTTGATGACTTTCTTGTGACGGGCGTGGGTGACAACCCCACCTTTGACGCGTGACATATCCTAAATCCTCCTTAGCGCGCGTAGGGCATCATCGGCTTGATGATCCCTTCATCAGGCTTCGACAGCGTGGTCGTGCCACGGGCGTTGCGGATGAATTTGTTGGTACGCTTGATCATGCCATGGCGCTTGCCGGCCTGTGCGGCCACCACGCGGCCAGAGGCCGTCACTTTGAACCGCTTCTTGCAGCTCGACTTGGTCTTCATCTTGGGCATTTCCGGCTCCTCTATTCGGTCGGTAGAACCGCACGACTCGGCATGCCACATCTGGCCGGTCCTGCGGGGTGAGCGCGCCGTATACGCGGCGCGCGGCCATTGTTCAAGAGGGTTTGAGCACGGATTATGCGCGCCTCAGCTCACATAGCGCGCGATGACCCGCACCAGCACCTCGGGCAAATCACCGAAACTGTAGCCACCCGGCTTGTTGCTGATCGCCCAGACGACCAAACCGCCCGAGGCCATCAAGACAAAGGTCGCCACGCGCGGCGGGTGCCCCTCGGACAGGGCCGATATGATCGAAGGTATGGAGAAAACCCCCAGCACCATGCCGATGGCCATCGCCAGATCAGGGTCCATCACATACCTCCGGGAAATACCTTGAATTAAACTGAGACAGTTTAACCCGGATCGGTGGCGTAAATCAAACTTTCCTGACAGGGGGCCACGCGCAGGATATTGGTCGTTCCCGGCACGTTGAAGGGCACGCCCGCCGTGACCACGATCTGATCGGCTTCGGTCGCGTATCCATGCGCCCGCGCCGCCCGCGCGGCATTGATCACCGCCATCTTGAAGCGCGTCAATTCCCCGGTCATGACACAGGTGACACCCCAGGTCAGCGCCAGTCGCCGCGCGGTGCCAAGCAGACTGGTCAGCGCCAGAATCGGCACACGCGGCCGCTCGCGCGCGGTCAAGAGCGCGGTCGTGCCCGATTCCGTGTAGCAGCAGATCACCTTGATATCAGCGGTTTCTGCAATCTCGCGCGCGGCGGCGACGATGCCATCGGCCACGGTCTGCCGGTTGACACGGCGACTGGCCTCGATCACCTCGCGATAGGTCGGATCGCTCTCGACCTCGATCGCCACATTGTCCATCGTGCGCACCGCCTCAACGGGGTATTGCCCCGCCGCCGATTCCGCCGAGAGCATGATCGCATCCGATCCCTCATAGATCGCGGTGGCCACGTCCGACACCTCGGCGCGGGTGGGCATCGGGCTTTCGATCATGGATTCGAGCATCTGCGTCGCCACGATCACCGGCTTGGCCGCCGCGCGACACCGCCGGATCAGGCGTTTCTGAATGGGCGGCACATTCTGCACCGGCAATTCCACCCCCAGATCGCCGCGCGCCACCATGATCCCGTCGCTGACCGCCAGAATCTCGTCAAACCGCTTCACGCCCGCCGGTTTTTCGATCTTGGACATGATCGCAGCCCGGCCCTTTACCAAGGCCCGCGCCTCGGTCACATCTTCTGGCCGCTGTACGAAACTCAGCGCCAGCCAATCCACCCCAAGCTCGCAGATGAATTCGAGATCCGACAGGTCCTTTTCCGACAGCGCCGCCAGCGGCAGCACCACATCGGGCACGTTCACCCCCTTGCGATTCGAAATGGTGCCGCCCGCGATCACCTCGCAATCGGCATACTCCGGCCCACAGGCGGTCACACGCAGACGGATCTTGCCATCATTGACCAGCAGGTTGGCGCCCGGCTCCAACGCCGCGAAAATCTCGGGATGCGGCAGGCAAACGCGGCTGGCGTCCCCCTCGGCCTCGTCGAGGTCAAGCCGGAACGCCGCCCCGGCGACCAACTCCTCCTCGCCATTGGCAAAGACACCCACGCGCAGTTTCGGCCCCTGCAGATCGCCCAGGATGGCAATCGGGCTATCCAGGTCCTCTTCGACCTGCCGGATGATCCGATGCCGCTCGGCAATATCGGCCTGCGTGCCATGGCTCATGTTGAGACGAAACACATCCGCCCCCGCCTCGTGCAGTGCGCGGATCGTATCATAATCAGACGAGGCCGGACCCAGTGTGGCCACGATCTTGACATTGCGGTTGCGTCTCATCTCATGCGTCCTTCATCCTTGACATCACAGGTTATGTTAACGCTAACATCACCCTTTCGCGCCTTATCGCGCAATTCACATTGTCCCGCAACTGTTCTAAAGGACGATGACAGGAAAAACCAAGCCAATGATGTATCACCCATTTCAGATCGACGGGCAGAATCGCCCCGAACGCTGGCTCGTGACCTGCGATCACGCCAGCAACCGCGTGCCGGATTTCGTCAACGGCGGCTGTCTTGGCGTGGCGCCAGAGGATATGGCCCGCCACATCGCCTATGACGTGGGCGCCGCCGGTGTCACCCGCGCGCTGGCCGAAGCCTTGAACGGCCCGGCCATCCTCAGCAACTTCTCGCGCCTCGTGATCGACCCGAACCGGGGAGAGGATGATCCGACCCTGGTGATGCGCCTCTATGACGGCACCATCATTCCCGGCAATCGCCACGCCACCCCTGACGACATCGAGCGCCGCCTCAACCGGCTTTACCGCCCATATCACACCGCCTTGGCGGACTTGGCCGCGCGCCGCGCCGATACGGTCATTGTCTCGGTCCACAGCTTCACCCCGCAATTGCGTTGCCGCCCGCCCCGGCCCTGGCATATCGGGCTTCTCTATGCCGCCGATGAACGGCTGGCCAAGCCGCTTCTGGCCCGCCTCGCCCAAGAGCCCGACCTGTGCGTCGGCGATAACGAGCCTTACAGCGGCCACCTACCCGGCGATGCCATCGCGCGCCATGCCATCGCCTATGAGCGGCCCAATGTGCTGATCGAATTGCGCAACGACCTGATCGAGACGCCCGCGCAACAGACGGCCTGGGCGCTCCGCCTCGCCCCCATCCTGCAAGAGGTCGCGGCCCAAACCGGCCTCTGACCCATCCCCAAAAGGAGTGTGACCATGGACGACCAGACCAGAACCGAACTCGAGGCCGCCGCCTTTCGCGCCCTGCGCGCGCATCTGATGGAAAAACGCGCCGATGTGCAGAACATCGACATGATGAACCTCGCGGGCTTCTGCCGCAACTGTCTCAGCCGCTGGTATCAAGAGGCCGCCAACGCCCGTGACATCGAAATGTCCAAGGACGACGCGCGCGAGATTTTCTATGGCATGCCCTATGACGACTGGAAATCGCAGAACCAGACCGAGGCCAGCGCCGAGCAACAGGCGGCGTTCACCAAATCCTTCGCCGAGAATGTCGGCCCCAAGGACTGACCCCGCCTGTCATCCTTTTTCAAATGCTCGAAATCCCTGCACCCGAGGCTGCCCGATGACCACGCCCTACCGCCTGCATTACGCCCCTGACAACGCCTCGGTGATCGTCCGCCTCACGCTCGAGGAATTGGGCCTGCCCTATGAAACGGCGCTGCTGGAGCGCGCGAAACAGGCGCATGCCGCGCCCGCCTATCTTGCGCTCAACCCCGGCGGGCTGATCCCCACGCTGGAAACCCCCGAGGGGGCCATTTTCGAAACCGGCGCGATCCTCCTTTGGCTTGCCGACCGGCACGGGCGGCTGGCGCCTGCCCCGGGTGCGGCCGCGCGCGGCGATTTCCTCAAATGGCTGTTCTATCTCGCGAATACCGCCCATACCGCCCTGCGCATGAGCTTTTATGCCGAAAAATACGTGGGGCCCGACCGCGACGCTCGAAACCTCTTGCGCAGCACGATGCAGGCGCGGTTTGGCGATTGTCTGGACATTCTCGAAACCCGCGCCGCGCCGTGGTTCTCGGCCGAAACCCCCTCGGTGCTGGATTACTACCTCGCCTGCCTCATGCGGTGGCGCGCGCTCTATCCCGAGGGCACGCGCGGCAGCTATGACGCAAGTGCCTGGCCGCGCCTGCACGCGCTCTTGACGCATCTCGAATCCCGCCCCGCCACAGGCCGCGTGGCCGCCGCCGAAGGCTTGGGCGCACACCCCTTCACCGCACCCGACTATTGCGATCCGCCCGAGGGCAGCGCCACCTGATCCGACCACATGGCAAGGAGCCACCCTTGAAGCGTCGCTTTCGGACAAGTAGATCAAGGGGCGAGCGGCGATAAGACCCGCGATCAGGGAGCGCGCCTTATGTTTCTATCCGTCTTCGACATGTTCAAGGTGGGCATCGGCCCCTCTTCTTCGCATACCATGGGGCCAATGGTCGCCGCCGCGCGCTTCCTCGACAAGATGCGCGCCGCCCCCTTTCACTATGCCGGATTGCGCGGCTCGCTGCATGGCAGCCTTGCCTTTACCGGCGTGGGCCATGCCACTGATCGCGCCACCATCCTTGGCCTCGCCGGGTTCCTCCCCGACACCTATGACCACGACCGCGCCGAGGCGGTGCTGGAAGAGATTCGCGACACTCACACCGTCACGCCCCCCGGCCTGCCCGCGCTCAAATTCCACCCCAAGGAAGACCTGATCTTCGATTTCGGCCCCAACCTGCCCGGCCATGCCAATGGCATGATCCTGATGGCCACCGACGCCCAGGGCGATGTGATCTTGCAAGAGACCTATTATTCCATCGGCGGCGGCTTTGTTCTGACCGACGGGGAACTGGCCGCAGGCAAGGCCACGGATGAGGGCGCACCGATCCCCTACCCGTTCAAATCCGCCGCCGAGATGCTGGAAATGGCCGAACGCTCGGGCAAGAGCATCGCCCAGATGAAACGCGCCAATGAAATCGCGCGCGGTGGCCCGGAGAATCTGCGCTCCGGCGTGGCGCGCATCTGGCAGGTGATGAACGACTGCATCGAACGCGGCCTCTCGACCGAAGGCATCCTGCCCGGCGGTCTGCAGGTCAAGCGCCGCGCCAAGGGCATCCGCGACGCGCTCGTGGCCGAGCGTGGCACCAACCTCACCGCCCCGCACAAGATCAACGACTGGATGAGCGCCTATGCCATGGCGGTGAACGAGGAGAACGCCGCCGGCGGGCAGGTCGTGACCGCCCCCACCAATGGCGCGGCGGGCGTGGTGCCGGCGGTGATCAAATACTGGCTCGAGCATGTGCCGGGCGCCCATGAGAACCAGATCGAGGAATTCCTGCTCACCGCCGCCGCCATCGGCGGTCTGGTGAAGTACAACGCCTCCATCTCAGGCGCCGAGGCAGGCTGTCAGGCCGAGGTGGGCAGCGCCGCCGCCATGGGCGCCGCGGGCCTCGCCGCCGTCTTGGGCGGCACCCCCGCCCAGATCGAAAACGCCGCCGAAATCGCGCTGGAACACCACCTTGGCATGACCTGCGACCCGGTGCGCGGTCTGGTGCAGGTGCCCTGCATCGAACGCAATGGTCTGGGCGCGATCAAGGCGGTCTCTGCCGCCTCTCTGGCGCTGCGCGGCGATGGCACCCACCTCGTGCCGCTCGACGCCTGTATCGAAACCATGCGCCAGACCGGCCATGACATGATGGAGAAGTACAAGGAAACCTCGCTCGGCGGTCTCGCGGTCAATATTCCGAACTGTTGAGAGAGCGGCGCGCTCGCCTCAATCCCCCGCGCGAATAGCACCGAAGGTGCCGCGCGGATCGCTGGGCCGTCCCGCGGCCTAGCGATTTTGAGAGGGCGCGCATCACTGAGGGATCACACGCAGCTTGCTGGCATAAAGTGGCAGCCATTTCCGTTGCATCGCTAGTCCCCGGCCCATCGGCCGCGCGGCTCGCCGCTAGCGTCCAAGGGTCACAAAACCCCCAGCACCGCCTCGGGCGGTCGCCCGATCACCGCCCGCGCGGCCCCAATCGCAATCGGCCGCTCAATCAGGACCGGATGCGCCGCCATCGCCGCCAGCAGATCCTCTGCCGCGCTCTCGCGCCCCAATCCCAGCGCCTTGAACTGCGGCTCGCCGGGGCGCATCATCTCGATCGGCGCACAGCCCAACAGCGCCAGAACACGCCGCACCTCGGCCAGATCCGGCGCATCCTCCAGATAGCGCCGCACCGTCACCGCGACGCCGCGCTCCTCCAACAGCGCCAGACCCGCGCGCGACTTGGAACAACGTGGATTATGCCAATAGGTGATCACAGCCATGCCTCCCGCCCGGTGCCCACCGCCTCGGCCACATTGGCGAAACCGTCCCGCTCCAAGAGCCGCTCCAGCCCGCGCGCGATCTCGCCGACCAAGGACATCCCCTGATACACCAGCGCCGAATAGAGCTGCACGGCGCTCGCCCCGGCGCGGATCTTGGCATAGGCCTGCTCTGCGCTGGCAATGCCGCCCACGCCGATCAGCGGCATTTCTCCGCCCGTCAATTGCGACAGCCGCGCCAGAACCCGCGTCGATTTCTCGAACAAGGGCTGCCCAGACAGCCCGCCCGCCTCACCCTTGGCGGCACTCACCAGCCCCTCACGGCCCAGCGTGGTATTGGTGGCGATGATCCCGTTGAGCCCCGAGGCCCGCGCCACATCGGCGATCTCGCTCAACTCGCCATCACTCAGATCCGGCGCGATCTTGAGAAAGACGGGGATCGGCTGTGGCAACCAATCGCGCGCCTCCATGACCCCTTTCAAGAGCCCCATCAGCGCCTCCGCCCCCTGCAACTCGCGCAGCTTCTCGGTATTGGGGCTGCTGACATTGACCGTGGCGAAATCCAGATGCGCGCCGCAATGCGCCAGAACGCGGGCGAAATCCTCGGCCCGGTCGGCGCTGTCCTTGTTGGCCCCGAGGTTGAGGCCGATCACGGCATCCTTTGGCCGCGCCGCCAACCGCGCCGCCGCCGCCTCCATGCCGAGGTTGTTGAACCCAAAGCGGTTGATCACCGCCCGATCCTCGCTCAGCCGGAACAGACGCGGGCGCGGATTGCCGGGCTGCGGGCGCGGCGTGACCGCCCCCACCTCGACAAACCCAAACCCGGCGCGGGCAAGCGGCGCCAGCGCTTCGGCATTCTTGTCAAACCCCGCCGCCAACCCCACCGGGTTGGGCAGGCGCAGCCCCGCCAGATTGGTCCTCAGCCGCGCGCTTGTATGCGGCCCCGGCGTGGGCACCAGACCCAGTTGCAAGGCCCGCAGCGCCAGACCATGCGCCCGCTCCGGATCGACCCGATGCAACAGGTTGAGCCCCAGACGCTCCATCCCGCTCATTCCAGACCTGCCGGAAACTGATGCACGCCGTCCACCAGCGGCAGGGGCTGCGCCCATGCCACATCCGACAGGCGCATCTCGCGGTAGAGATGCGGAAAGAGCGCGCCACCGCGCGACACCTCCCATTTCAGCGCGTCCCCCAGCCGGTCCACCGCAACCGCCACCAGCATCAGACCCTCGGCACCGGCGAAATGCTTGGCCGCTGTCTCGGCGGCCTGCTCGGCCGTCGAGAAATGCACATAGCCATCGGCCACATCCACCGGCGCGCCGACGCTCTCGCCCGCGGCCCGCAATTGGGCCCATTCCGGCCCGCGCAAGATCTTGTATATCATCATGCAAGCGTGATGCCTTGGCCCCGCGCGCAGGTCAAGCGATGCTTGAGCCTCGCGCCCTGATCGGCTAGGCAGAGGGTCCGGTCACGAAAGGGCAGCCCATGGCATTCACCATTGCAATCGACGGCCCCGCAGCAGCGGGCAAAGGCACCATCGGCCGGGCCCTGGCTGCGCATTTCGGCTTTGCCCATCTCGATACCGGCCTGCTCTACCGCGCCACCGGGCGGCGCATGCTGGGCGGGCTTGACCCGATCGAGGCCGCGCATTCCCTGCGCGCCGAAGACCTTGAGGCCGACGACCTGCGCACCCCCGATGTGAGCCAGGCCGCCAGCCGCGTCGCCGCCATCCCCGAGGTGCGCCAGGCGCTTCTCGATTTCCAACGTGCCTTTGCCCGGCGCGCGGGCGGGGCCGTGCTTGACGGGCGCGACATCGGCACCGTCATCTGCCCCGAGGCCGAGGTCAAACTCTTCGTCACCGCCTCCGATGCCGAGCGCGCCCGCCGCCGCCATCTGGAACTGACCGGCAAGGGCCATGAGGTGACGCTCGACGAGGTGGCCCAGGACCTGCGCGACCGCGACGCCCGCGACAGCGCCCGCGCCACCGCCCCCCTCAAACCCGCCGAGGATGCGGTGCTGCTCGACACCTCCGAGATGACCATCGAAGAGGCGACCGCCAAGGCCATTGCCATCGTGGATATGTCGCGGCGTTGATGTCGGGCAGATCGGAACAGGGGCAACCGCAGGGCCAATCAGCCAATCATCACGACCGTTCCCGACCGGGCTTCATTTGAATTCGACCTCAAGGATCCGGTTTCTGTTCAACTCGCCCCAGATCGCACCCTTGTTGAACTTGTCGTCCTTGATGGCGATTTCCAGAACATTCCTGTCCTGTAGCTGACCAAGCTCCTGCGGGATGACCTGCATCCACCTGGAATTGGTGACAGGTTCGGATTTGACCTCCTTGCCATTCAATAGCACGGCGACCTGAGCTGCATGATCGGCGCCGTTGTCATGTCGCTTGATCCTTATCGACGTCATGCCGCGCAGCGCATCGGCGGAATAGAACAACCTGCCCCTGTTATAGGCCCGCCAGATGTTCGGTTCCGTCTCAGCGGGCATCCATCCGTTCAAGAGGTCGAATTTCGAGATATCGGCTTTTGGTGCGCGGTCGAGATTGGCATTGTCCATGTATCTGACCAGGAAGCCCGCACTCTCGATCGGGCTGCCGATGGTCTCGAAGAAGGCCCGAGCGTCGATCAGGTCATCGGCGGGCCGTCTGACGCAGGACTTGTCATGCGGAACAGTGCCGATCGCGCTGATATTGCCACGGCTGCGATACAGCTTGTCCCGTGTCGCGTCGCTCACACTCCAGAATGTCGGTGTGTTGCCAATCGCGGGGTCATTGATCCGCGAGGTAAGAATGCGCGCGTCTTCGAGAAGGCTCACGCATTCGTAATATTCGTTGATTGGCAAGACCCCCTCGTTCACGCCGTTGAGAACCATGGGATGTTCCGCGAAAATCCTGAGTTCTTCCTTTTCGCGCTGGTCCGGCGCATCCTTTCTGTCCATGAACGGATCGGAAACCAAGAGTATCGTTCCGCCCGGTCTTGTGACCCGCAGCATCTCTCTGAAGGACCTGCGGAAATCGTGCATGTGGTGCAAGGCGGCATTCGCCACCGAGACGTCGAACGCATCATCTTCGAACGGCAGGGTGTTGGATGTCGCGATCAGCCATCGCGCCTCGGGCACCAATTGTCGCCCGACATCCACGGCCACCGGATTGAAATCGAGACAGGTGACATGCGCCCCCCGGTTCGTCAGCCTGATCGTGTCGCCGCCCAACCCCGCGCCGTTATCGAGCACTTTCTTTCCGGCCAGATCGACGTTTTCGGTCAATAGATGAAATGCCACCCACTCGTTGAACCGAACCGATTGCGCCATGTCGCTGCTCCCGGCGGCAGCCTGATGTTTTGGTGCAGCGGCCGATTCACGCTGCTCGCGATACTTTTTTTCGAGATTCGTTTCTGCTTTCTGTCGGTTTCGCCTGGTTTCCTCGATATCCATCTCGAAGGTCACTTTCGACGCAACCTCCATGAGACCCAACGCATCGTCCGGAGCATACGCCCCGATAAAGAAGGCGTTTCGAAACTTCGGGAAAAACGTGTTGCAGCCCTTGCAGGACAATCCGTCTTGCGCTCTGGCGACCGGGCCGAAACAGAATACACACCTCAAATCATCCGTCTGCAAACCGCTATGAGTCATTATGCGGGGATGTCCTTTCCGCCAAGTTCCATAAAGGATCACGCCTTGCGATGGGCGTGCACCGATTGTCCGCAGGCTCGCCCTTCTGCTTTAGACTAGTTGAAGGCTCGGCACGAAAGCAAGCCTTACGCGCCGCGTGGATGCCAATTCGCAGGTCAATCCGCCTGGCTGCACGTATATAGCCCTTTAGGCGCTTGATTTACGCGCCCACCCCCGCTATACGCGAGCCGTCAACAAGGCGGGAACCGCCACGAAGCAGTCAGATCGAGCAGGGTCGGAACCACCGGCCCTCTTTGTTTTGTGACCCGCCCGACCAACGAAACCCTGAAAGACCGGCGGAGACAACCGCTCGGCCAGAAAACCGTTAAAAGGAAACCAGAGACCACATGGCTCAACATACATCTATGGAGGAATTCGAAGCCCTCTTGAACGAAAGCTTCGAAATGGACACACCCGAGGAAGGGTCTGTTGTCAAAGGCAAGGTCATCGCAATCGAAGCGGGACAGGCCATCATCGACGTCGGCTACAAGATGGAAGGCCGCGTTGATCTGAAAGAATTCGCAAATCCCGGTGAGACCCCCAACATCTCTGTTGGCGATGAGGTCGAAGTGTTCCTGCGTTCCGCCGAGAACGCCAAGGGCGAAGCCGTGATCAGCCGCGAGATGGCCCGCCGCGAAGAGGCATGGGACCGTCTTGAAAAGGCCTATGCCGACGAAGAGCGCGTCGATGGCGCCATCTTTGGCCGCGTCAAAGGTGGCTTTACCGTCGATCTGGGCGGTGCCGTGGCCTTCCTGCCCGGCTCTCAGGTCGATGTCCGCCCCGTGCGTGACGCAGGCCCGCTGATGGGTCTCAAGCAGCCGTTCCAGATCCTGAAAATGGACCGCCGCCGTGGCAACATCGTCGTGTCGCGCCGCGCCATCCTCGAAGAATCGCGCGCCGAACAGCGCGCCGAGGTGATCGGCAACCTGACCGAAGGCCAGACCGTTGACGGTGTGGTCAAGAACATCACCGAATACGGCGCCTTCGTCGATCTGGGCGGTGTGGACGGCCTCTTGCATGTCACCGACATGGCATGGCGCCGCGTCAACCACCCCTCCGAGATCCTGACGATCGGCGAAACCGTCAAGGTGCAGGTCATCAAGATCAACAAGGACACCCACCGCATTTCGCTGGGCATGAAGCAGCTTCAAGAAGATCCGTGGGATCTCGTGGCCGCCAAATACCCGCTCGAATCGGTACACACCGGTCGCGTGACCAACATCACCGATTACGGCGCATTTGTTGAGCTGGAGCCGGGCGTCGAAGGCCTTGTTCACGTCTCGGAAATGTCCTGGACCAAGAAAAACGTCCACCCCGGCAAGATCGTTTCGACCTCTCAGGAAGTCGAAGTCATGGTGCTGGAAATCGACGGTGCCAAGCGCCGCGTGTCGCTTGGTCTCAAGCAGACCATGCGCAACCCGTGGGAAGTCTTTGCAGAGACCCATCCCGAGGGCACCGAGGTCGAAGGCGAAGTCAAGAACATCACCGAATTCGGTCTCTTCATCGGTCTCGAAGGCGAGATCGACGGCATGGTCCACCTCTCGGACCTCAGCTGGGACGAGCGCGGCGAAGACGCCATCCAGAACTACAAGAAGGGCGACATGGTTCATGCCGTCGTTTCCGAAGTCGACATCGAGAAAGAGCGCATCTCGCTCTCGATCAAGGCTCTGGGCGGCGACAAGTTCTCCGAAGCCGTTGGCGGCGTGAAGCGTGGCTCGGTGATCACCGTGACCGTGACCGCCATCGAAGACGGCGGCATCGAAGTGGAATACGAGGGCATGAAGTCCTTTATCCGCCGCTCCGATCTGTCGCGTGACCGCGCCGATCAGCGCCCCGAGCGCTTCTCGGTCGGCGACAAGCTCGACGTGCGCGTGACCAATGTCGACGCCAAGACCCGCCGTCTGGGCCTGTCGATCAAGGCCCGCGAGATCGCCGAAGAGAAAGAAGCCGTCGAACAGTATGGCTCGTCCGACTCGGGCGCATCGCTCGGCGACATCCTCGGCGCAGCCCTCAAGGGCGACCGCTAAACAGACCGCAACCGGCATCTTGCCGGTTGCAATTCGCCAGACACGAAACGGCCCCACCGATCCGGCGGGGCCGTTTTGCATTTGGGGGGAGAGAGATTTTGAATTCTATCCACCGCTTGGAATGCCTCCCGCGCGGAACAAGGCGCGGTACGCGCCGCCGCGCGGATCGCTGGGCCGTCCCGCGGCCTAGCGATTTTGAGAGGGCACGCAATTCTGATGGTTCATACGGACTTGGCCGGCATAAAGTGGCAGCTACGAGTGTTGCTTCGCTAGTCCCCGGCCCAGCAATCCGCGCGCTTCATCGCTTCCCCCCCCTCAACTCTCCTGCCGCACCGCGCCCACAACCGTGTCCATCACCTGATCCAGAACCGCCGGGTTGAGCGCCTCGGCCATGACCCGGATCATCGGCTCCGTCCCCGAGGGGCGCACCAGCAACCGCCCGTCACCGCCCAAGAGCTTCTCCGCCGCCGCCATCGCGGATTGCACCGCATCCGATCCCATCGGATCCTTGCCCTTGGCAAAGCGCACATTGATCAGCTTCTGCGGCACCGGCTCGAACACCTGCGCCAGACGGCTGGCGCGCTCGCCGGTCTCGACCATCGCCGCCAGAAACTGCAACGCCCCGATCAACCCGTCGCCGGTGGTGGCATAATCGGTCATCACGATATGGCCCGATTGCTCGCCGCCCAGATTGTGACCGCCCGCACGCATCGCCTCGACCACATAACGATCCCCGACCGCCGTCCGCGTGAGGGCGATCCCCTGCGCCTCCAGATGCCGCTCCAGCCCCAGGTTGGACATGACCGTCGCCACCAGCGTATTGCCCGCCAGACGCCCCTCGCGCGCCCAGCGCGTTGCAATCAGCCCCATGAACTGATCCCCGTCGGCGATCCGACCCTGTTCGTCGATCAACACCACCCGGTCGGCATCCCCATCCAGACAAATGCCCAGATCGGCCCGCGTCTCCAGCACCCGGCGCGCGGCCGCCTGCGGCTTGGTCGATCCGCAATCGAGGTTGATGTTGAACCCGTCCGGCTCCACCCCCATCGGGATCACCTCGGCCCCAAGTTCCCACAGAACCTCTGGTGCGGTGCGGTAAGCAGCGCCATTGGCGCAATCTAGCACGATCCGCAGCCCCTCCAACCGCCGCCGATGCGGAAAGGTGGTTTTTGCATATTCCACATAGCGCCCGCGCGCGTCCTCAATCCGCTTGGCCCGGCCGATATTCTCGGGCGCCGCCAGCCGCGTGCCCTCGTCCAGCAGCCGCGCAATCCCCGCCTCCGCCTCATCGCTCAGCTTGTAGCCATCCGGCCCAAAGAGCTTGATCCCGTTGTCCGAGGCGGGATTATGACTGGCCGAGATCATCACACCGACATCGGCGCGCAGGCTATGGGTGAGATAGCCAATCGCGGGCGTCGGCACCGGCCCCAGCAAAAACACGTTCATGCCCGTGGATGTGAACCCGGCAGTCAGCGCATATTCGATCATATAGCCCGAGAGCCGCGTATCCTTGCCAATCACCACGCGATGCTCCTGCTTGTCGCGGCGGAAATACCGCCCCGCCGCAGCCCCGAGGCGCAGCGCCACATCCGCCGTCATCGGCCAGCTGTTGGCCTGCCCCCGGACCCCGTCCGTCCCAAACAGCTTTGCACCCATCGTCTCTCTCCTTATCCACCCAACGCCACAGGCTTACCTGTTTTCCCCTACAGGACACCACAGCGCGTTGACACACCCGATTCGACCGCCAATACAGTCAAACCCAGAGGTTTTGCGTCAAAGGGCATGTAACATGAAAATTGCGATGATCGGAACGGGCTACGTGGGCCTCGTCTCGGGGGTATGTTTTTCCGATTTCGGCCATGACGTGACCTGCGTCGACAAGAACCCCGACAAGATCGCCATGCTCCTGCGCGGCGAGGTCCCGATTTTCGAACCGGGTCTCGACGCCCTCATGGCCAAGAATGTCGAGGCCGGTCGCCTCCGCTTCACCACCGATCTGGCCCAGGCCATCGACGGGGCCGAGGCGGTGTTCATTGCCGTGGGCACCCCAACTCGGCGCGGCGATGGCCACGCCGACCTCACCTATGTCATGGCCGCCGCCGAAGAGATCGCCCGCGCAGCCTCGGACTACGTGGTGATCGTGACCAAATCCACCGTCCCAGTCGGCACCAACCGCGCCGTCAAGAAGGTGATCAAAAAGGCCAATCCGGCCCTCGATTTCGATGTCGCCTCCAACCCCGAATTCCTGCGCGAAGGCGCCGCCATAGACGACTTCATGAAACCCGACCGCGTCGTCGTCGGCGTCCAGACCGACCGCGCCGCCGATGTCATGGCCGAAATCTACCGCCCCCTCTACCTGCGCGACTTTCCCATCGTCACCACCGATCTCGAATCCGCCGAGATGATCAAATACGCCGCCAACGCCTTTCTCGCGACCAAGATCACCTTCATCAACGAAATCGCGGCCCTCTGCGAACGCACCGGCGCGGATGTGAAACAGGTCAGCCATGGCATCGGCCTTGATGGCCGCATCGGCAACAAATTCCTGCATGCGGGCCCCGGCTATGGCGGCTCCTGCTTTCCCAAGGACACCCGCGCGCTGGCCCGCATCGGTCAGGATCACGGTCTGCCCATGCAGATCACCGAAAAGGTCATCACCGTGAACGAAGAGATGAAACGCCGCATGATCGACAAGCTGCTCGATCTTTGTGACGGCTCTTTCAACGGCAAGACCATCGCGATCCTTGGCGTCACCTTCAAACCCAATACCGACGACATGCGCGATGCCCCCGCGCTCACCATCATCCCGGCCCTCGTCGGCGGCGGGGCGCGCGTGCGCGTGACCGACCCCCAGGGCCAGCGCGAGGGCGAGGGGCTCTTGCCCGGTGTCACCTGGCACGATGACCCCTACAAATGCGCCAACAAGGCCGATCTTCTGGTTCTGCTCACCGAATGGAACGAATTCCGCGCCCTCGATCTCAAGCGGCTGGCGCGCAAGATGGCCACCCCCCGCATGGCCGACCTGCGCAACATCTACTCGGTCAAGGATGCCAAACGCGCGGGCTTTACCGCTTATGACAGCATCGGTCGCCCCGCCTATCGCCACGACGCCACCCCGCAACAGGACTGAGCCAAGATGACAGACACCCCGAAAACCGCTGTTGTCACCGGTGCCGCGCGCGGCATCGGCCTTGCCACCACCCGGCAATTTCTGGCCATGGGCTGGCGCGTGGTGATGATCGACCGCGATGCCGCGGCGCTGGAAGAGGCGGCAAACCCGCTCTCGGGCGTTGATCCGGTGCTCTGCGATGTCTCGCAGCCCGATCAGGTGGCGAAAAAGGCCGCCCATGTGACCGCCACCGCGCCCTCTGTCGATGCGCTCGTCAACAACGCCGGCGTGGCCGATTTCGGCCCCCTTGCCGAAACCGATTTCGCCCGCTGGCGCACCGTGATGGACACCAATCTCGACGGCGTGTTCCTGATGAGCCAAGCCTTGCGCGACGCGCTCTGTGCCGCGCGCGGGGCCATCGTCAACATCGCCTCCATTTCGGGCCTGCGCGCCTCGACCCTGCGCGTGGCCTATGGCACCTCCAAGGCCGCCGTCAAACACCTGACCCTGCAACAGGCGGCGGAATTGGGCGAATTCGGCGTGCGCGCCAATTGCGTCTGTCCCGGCCCTGTGGCGACCAAACTCGCCATGGCCGTGCATACCCCCGACATCGTCGCCGCCTACCACGATGCGATCCCCCTCAACCGCTATGGCAGCGAGGACGAGATTGCGGCGGTCATTACCTTCCTCTGCTCTCCCGCCGCGAGCTACGTCACCGGCCAGATCATCGCCGTCGATGGCGGGTTCGAGGCCACGGGCATCGGCCTGCCCGCCCTGCGCGGCTAGCACGCGCAACAAAAACCCGCCCCGGATCGCTCCAAGGCAGGTTTCAATTGCACGCCCCGGGCCTGACCCGGGGCCTCTTGCCCAGTCAACACGAGGTCCCGGGACGCGCATCGCAGGACGCAAAGATCGGGCAAATCCTTACTTCTGCGCCGCCGTCACGATGAACTCGACCAGATAATCCGGCGTCGCGAGCTTCGCCTCACCCGCCGCGCGCGCCGGTGTGTGGCCCTGCGGCACCCAGGCACCCCAGACCGCGTTCATCTCGGCAAAATCCTTCATATCCGCCAGCCAGACGATGGTCTGCAGGATGCGCGTCTTGTCGCTCCCGGTCTCGGCCAACAGCGCATCGACCTGCGCCAGACAGGTCTTGGTCTGCTCGGTCACACTGTCACCGGGCTTGCCGACCTGGCCTGCCAGATAGACGATGCCGTTATGCACGACCGCTTGGCTCATGCGGGGGCCGGTATGAAGACGGGTAATCTCACTCATGGGATGTCCTTTCAGATGTGGTCCCGCCCCTTTTAGGCAGCCCATCCCGCCCGCGCCAGTGCCAATCGCTACATCCACCACCGCGCCCGGTCATGCCGCGCAAGCCAGCCACCGACGCTGAAATGATCCCGACGAATGAGCAGCACCAGCGCGATGAAGGCCGCCAACACCGCCAGGTCAATCACCTGATTGCGGTTCACCGGAAAGCCCCGATCGTTCACGGCAAAGGGATCAAAGAACCCCTCCCAACGCCGCGTCACGGTAAAGAAATGCATGACCAGCAAGGCACCGTAGGAAAAATACCGCACCACCCCCAGCACCACCAGAATACAGAGGAAAATCTGCGCGCCACCTGCCAGATAGACCTGGCCGAGGCTCACCTCGACCCCGTCGAAATTGCGCGCCAGGCTCTGATATTGCCCCGGCGTGATGATCTTGTGCGCCGCCCAGAGGAAGATGAACCACGCCAGCCCCAGCCGCAGCACCAGAACCGCCAGCGCATCCAGCTTGTCCTGCGGTGACAGAATGATTTTCTCGTGCAATGCCATATGACCCTATCCCCGTTCCAAACACCTTCTGGCTAACGGCATGGACTCGCACATTCAAATCACAGCTTGGCGAAGAGTGTGTCAGGCGCGTGTCGCCACCGCCAGTCCCGCGCCCCGTACGCCCGCCGCCCTCTGTCGCCGATGGTCCTCCTTTGTCCTTGATCCGCCGCGCAAGCGGCCTCACGCCCCATGCGCCGCGCGGCTGTCCTCGGGCGCCTGGTCGCGCTCATTCATGCCATAGTCGCGGATCACGCTGACCACGCGCAGCCGGTAGTCGTCAAACATCACCTCGCGCCCGGCCTTCTGCGCGCCGCGATGTGCCGCCAATTGCCGCCACCGGATCACCGCCGCCTCATCCTCCCAGAACGACAAAGACAAGAGCTTGCCGGGGTGGGTCAGGCTCTCAAACCGCTCGACGCTGATAAATCCGGGGATCGCCTCGGCCAAGGGCCGCATCTTGGCCGCCATCTCCAGATATGGCTCCTTTTGTCCCTCACCGGGGATCACCTCGAATATGACCGCAATCATCTCACGCCCTCCCGCTTGGCTGCGCCATTTCCCTTGGCCGCTTGCCTTGGTTAGATGCCTTGGCCGCCTTCCTTGGCGCCCTTGGCTCAATGCATTGGCAGCTTGCCTTGGCTGTCAGCCTTAGCCTATTCCTACGGCGCTCCGCCACGGCTTCCACGGCTTCTTCCTCCGGCAGTCCGCTTTGGCGGCATGTCTCTGACACGGCGTCCTGCCTCGGGCTTCCGCTTGGGCGGCCCCTCGTCGCCGCGACAAATCCCACCGGCATCATCCGCTCACCAGCTTCAGGAAAACGCGGTCCTCGCGCAACAAGAACCGCTCGCGCTGCGCGAAGGCATAATTCTCGCGCCCCAGCGGATCATCGGCCAGCCGCGCGCGATAGGCCTCGTAGGCCGCGAGGGAGGGGATATTGTAAATGCCATAGGCCAGCGTGCTGCTGCCTTCATGCGGGGCATAATAGCCGATCAGATCCGCCCCACAGCGCGGGATCGCCTTGCCCCAGTTGCGGGCATATTGTGCAAACTCCTCTCTCTTGGTCGGGTCGATATGATAGCGAATCACACAAGTCAGCATGGCACGGCAGTCCTTTCAAAATGGTTGCAGCCTCCGATCTACCCGATTGCGCGGCATTCATGCTTCGTCTACCATCGAACCATGAAAACAGGTCCCGACATCGCCCGCATCGCCGCCCTGATCGGCGACCCGGCCCGCGCCAACATCCTCACCGCCCTGATGAGCGGCAAGGCCCTGACCGCCACCGAACTGGCGGCAGAGGCGGGCGTGACCGCGCAAACCGCCTCCGCCCATCTCGCCCGGCTGGAAGCCGGCGGTCTGGTCACCCAGGCGCGGCAAGGGCGGCACAAATACACCCGCCTTGCCTCGGAGGACGTGGCGCATCTTCTCGAAACCCTGATGGGCTTTGCCGCGGGAGCAGGCCATCTGCGCACCCGCCCCGGCCCCCGCGACCCCGAGTTGCGCCGCGCCCGTGTCTGCTACAACCACCTCGCGGGCGACATGGGCACCCGGATGTATGACAGCCTCTTGTCGCGCGGCTTTCTCTACCGCGATGAGGCATCCCTCACGCTCACCGATTCAGGCCACCGCTTCGTGATCACCCTCGGGCTTGACGTGACACGCCTGCCCTCCCCCCGAACGCCCCTCTGCCGCGACTGTCTCGACTGGTCCGAACGGCGCCCACATCTGGCCGGGCGTCTGGGGCGCGGTCTGCTCGCGCATATCGAATCTCGGGGCTGGGCAAAGCGTGTCCCCAGCACCCGGATCATCCGCTTTTCACCGGCGGGCACGGACGCCTTCACCGCCGCCTTTCCCGCGCCCTAGGCGACCTTACAAAATCCCCTGACAGACCTTACAGAGCTTACAATTCTGCGCCACGCCGCAAACCAGACCAGATTGCAAGCGCGATAAGTCCAGTCTAATCTGCCCCCATGGCGATTCCGGTCGAAACCTTTTTTCTTGCCCCCGAGGCCGAGGGCACGCTGCAGGCGCAGATCCAGCAGATGATCGCGCAGGGCATCCTGTCGGGTCGCTTTCGCAAGGGCGAGAAACTGCCCTCCTCGCGCAAACTCGCCGCGCATCTGGGCGTCAGCCGCATCACCGTGACCCTCGCCCTGACCGAATTACAGGCCAATGACTATCTCGCCTCGCGCGACCGCTCTGGCTACTATGTCTCTGAAAATGCACCAGAACCTCCGGCGTTTACCGCGCCCGCACCGCGCGGCGACACCATTGACTGGTCCCGCGCGCTTGGCCGCCGCTTCACCGGTGGCGACACGCCCGAAAAGCCGCAGGATTGGGCGCGCTACCCCTATCCCTTTATCTACGGTCAGACCGATCCGGCGCTCTTTGACCATGCCAACTGGCGTCACTGCGCGCTTCAGGCCCTAGGGGCCAAGGATTTTCAGGCCCTCACCGCCGATTACTACGATCAGGACGATCCCAAACTGATCGAGTTTATCGCCCGCCACACTTTGCCGCGCCGCGGCATCATCGCGCAACCCGATGAAATCCTTGTCACAATGGGCGCTCAGAACGCCTTGTGGCTCACCGCGCAGGTGCTCTTGACCCAACGCCGCACTGCCGCCATCGAAAACCCCTGCTACCACGCGCTCCGCGACATTCTCATGCAATCACGCTGCCATCTGATGCCGGTGGACGTCGACCGGGATGGCCTGCCGCCCGAAAACCTGCCCGATGAGGCCGACGTGATCTTTACCACGCCCAGCCATCAGGCCCCGACCAACGCCACCATGCCGCTTGCGCGACGCAAGGCGCTGCTCGCACGCGCCGCCGAGATGGAGGCACTGATCGTCGAGGATGACTACGAGTTCGAGGTCTCCTTCCTCCGCGCGCCCCTCCCGGCGCTGAAATCTCTCGATACCGAGGGGCGGGTGATCTACGTAGGCTCCTTCTCCAAATCGATCTTCCCTGGGTTACGCCTTGGCTATCTTGTTGGTTCTAAATCGTTTATCAGAGAATGTCGCGCCCTGCGCGCCTCCGTCCTTCGCCATCCGCCGGGCCATATCCAGCGCACCGCTGCCTATTTCCTCTCACTAGGGCATTACGACAGCTTGGTTCGCAGAATGGGTCAGGTCTTTTCCCGCCGGCGCAGCGTGATGGAAAGTGCGTTGGCCGAACACGGCCTCGACATTGCCGGGCGTGGCGTTTTTGGTGGCTCTTCCATCTGGATGCAGGCCCCGGACCATATTGACATGGGCCTGATTGACGGGCCGCTCAGACAGGCAGGCGTGTTGATCGAGCCTGGCCACCCGTTCTTTCACGGTGCCGACCGGCCGCGTAATTTCTATCGCCTCGCTTATTCCTCGATACCCTCGGATCGCATCCCGCAGGGAATTGCCCATATCGCCCGGGAATTGGCCTTGATCTCTGGGCAAGCTTCCTAAACGGTAATTTGGAACATTAGTTTTTAAATTCCGCATCTTAATAAGTTAACCCAACAAACAATCCAAAGAGACACAAAGTCATCAATCATCCTTATTGATACCATTATTCTCATTTTTATAATACTCTGGCCTTATCCTACATTGCCTTCTGGCCCTAGAAGTAACCCCCGCACACCGCTAGTTTCGCATAAGATTTTCCCCTTAACCGCCACCGCGCGCCCGACCCAGAGGACCCAGCCGATGAAGATGACCACCGAAGAGGCCTTTGTCAAAACCCTGCAACTGCATGGAATCCAACACGCTTTTGGGATCATCGGCTCTGCCATGATGCCCATCTCCGATATTTTCCCCAAGGCCGGGATCACCTTCTGGGACTGCGCGCACGAGGGGTCTGCCGGCATGATGGCCGATGGCTACACCCGCGCCACCGGCAAGATGTCGATGATGATCGCTCAGAACGGCCCCGGCATCACCAATTTCGTGACCGCCGTCAAAACCGCCTATTGGAACCATACCCCCCTCCTGCTCGTGACTCCGCAGGCCGCCAACAAGACCATCGGTCAGGGCGGTTTCCAAGAGGTCGAACAGATGAAACTGTTCGAGGATATGGTCGCCTATCAGGAAGAAGTGCGCGATCCCACACGCATCGCAGAAACTCTCAACCGTGTGATTCTCAAGGCAAAACGTGCCTCTGCCCCCGCCCAGATCAACGTGCCCCGCGATTTCTGGACCCAAGTCATCGACATCGAATTGCCCGCAATCGTCGAGTTTGAGCGCCCCTCGGGTGGCGAGACCGCGATTGCCGAGGCGGCCAAACTGCTGACCGAGGCCAAGTTTCCCGTCATCCTCAACGGGGCCGGTGTGGTGCTGGCCGATGGGATCGACGCCTCACGCCAACTGGCCGAGCGTCTCGATGCCCCGGTCTGCGTCGGCTATCAGCACAATGACGCCTTCCCCGGCTCGCACCCGCTCTTCGCGGGGCCCCTGGGCTACAACGGCTCCAAGGCGGGGATGGAACTCATCTCGCGCGCGGATGTCGTGCTCTGCCTTGGCACGCGCCTCAACCCCTTCTCGACCCTGCCGGGCTATGGCATCGACTATTGGCCCAAAGAGGCCAAGATCATTCAGGTCGACATCAACCCCGACCGCATCGGCCTGACCAAGAAAGTGACCGTGGGCATCGTCGGCGACGCCAAAAAGGTCGCCACCTCGATCCTCGCCCACCTGGGCGAGAGCGCAGGCGACACCGACCGCGCAGACCGCAAGGCCCTGATCGCAAAAACAAAATCGACATGGGCACAGCAGCTCAGCTCGATGGACCACGAGGACGACGATCCCGGCACCACCTGGAACCAGCGTGCCCGCGCCGATAAGCCCGACTGGATGAGCCCCCGCATGGCATGGCGCGCGATCCAATCCGCCCTGCCGCGTGAGGCGATCATTTCCTCGGACATCGGCAACAATTGCGCCATCGGCAATGCCTACCCGTCGTTCGAAGAGGGGCGCAAATACCTCGCCCCCGGCCTCTTTGGCCCCTGCGGCTATGGCCTGCCCTCTATCGTCGGCGCCAAAATCGGCTGCCCGGATGTGCCGGTGGTCGGCTTTGCCGGGGACGGTGCCTTTGGCATCGCGGTCAACGAACTGACCGCCATTGGCCGCTCGGAATGGCCCGCCGTGACGCAGATCGTGTTCCGCAATTACCAGTGGGGTGCCGAAAAGCGCAACTCAACCCTTTGGTTTGACGACAATTTCGTCGGCACGGAGCTGGATCAGCAGGTCAGCTATGCCGGGATTGCACAGGCTTGCGGCCTCAAGGGTGTCATCGCCCGCACGATGGAGGAACTGACCGACGCACTCAACACAGCGATCAAGGATCAGATGGAACATGGCAAGACCACCCTCATCGAGGCCATGATCAATCAGGAACTGGGCGAGCCCTTCCGCCGCGACGCAATGAAAAAGCCCGTGGCCGTCGCCGGGATCAACCCCGCCGACATGCGCGAGCAGCAGGTCTGACCCATGTCGAGCCCCGGCAACAGCGATCTCGTTCTGGTCCTGAATGCCGGGTCATCCTCGATCAAGCTGGCCGTTTTTGACGGCACGCTCACCCAAATCCTGACCGGGATCGCCGATGGCATCGGCGGTTCTGGCACGCTGAAACTGGGGGATGTCAAGGCGGCCCGCGACCTACCCGATCACGCAACCGCTTTGCATGCCATCCTGCAAGAACTTGAAAATCAAGGATTTTACATCACTCGCTTCGCCGCCGCAGCGCATCGCGTGGTACATGGTGGCACCACACTCACCCAGCCCACGCGCATCACGCCTGCGGTGCTGACCGCGATCAAGGCCTGCACGCCGCTTGCCCCGCTGCACAACCCACACAACGTCGCCGCGATCGAAACCCTGTCTGCGCTTGCCCCCGACTTGCCGCAGGTGGCCGCGTTCGACACCGCCTTTCACGCGAGCAACCCAGAGGTCGCCACCCGCTACGCCCTGCCGCCGCAGATCGAGGCGCGCGGCATCCGGCGCTATGGCTTTCACGGCATCTCTTATGCCTCTTTGGTCGACAGCCTGCCCGCCCTGACCGGCACGCCCCTGCCCACGCGTCTCTTGGCCTTTCACCTTGGCAACGGCGCGTCAATCTGCGCGATCCACGACGGCAAATCCATCGCCACATCAATGGGTTACTCACCCCTGGAGGGGCTGACCATGGGCACCCGCACCGGCATGATCGACGGCAACGCCGTGCTGCGCTTGGCCAAAGAGGACGGCATCGCCGCGACGCATACCCTTTTGAACAAGGAAAGCGGGCTGCGCGGCCTCTCGGGCGGCCTCTCGGACATGCGCGCGCTGCTTGCCGACCCCTCCCCGACAAGCGCCTTCGCGGTCGAGCATTTCTGCTATTGGGCCGTCCGCCACGCAGGATCGCTCATCGCAGCGATGCAGGGGCTCGATGCCGTGGCCTTTACCGGCGGCATCGGCGAAAACGCCGCCCCCGTGCGGGCCAAAATCACTGAAGGTCTAGCCTGGCTCGGGGCAGAGATCGACGCCCGCGCCAATGCAATGGGCGCAACCCGCCTGCACGCCCCCGCCTCGAAGATCGCCTGCTGGATTATTCCGGCCCAAGAGGAACGCATGATCGCCGCCGACGCACGACGCCTCTTGTCCAGAGATTGAGGCCAAGAACAGGAACAACAGACCGGTAATTTCGGAATTTCCGAGACATGTTTTCAGGAAATGAAAAGAATCAAGAAGATGGTCGCGATCAGGTTTCTTCTGCCATAACGTGACGCCGACGGAGGAAAAGGCCAGCCATGACACATCAGCCCCGCATCGACACCTCGCCGCATGTCTCGGATGAGGTGCGCAAAACCACCTGTTACATGTGCGCCTGCCGCTGCGGCATCAACGTGCACCTCAAGGGCGGCAAGGTTGCCTATATCGAGGGCAATCGCGATCACCCAGTGAACAAGGGCGTGCTCTGCGCCAAGGGCTCGGCCGGCATCATGCAGGTCAACGCCCCCTCGCGCCTGCGCGCGCCGCTCAAGCGGGTCGGCCCCCGTGGCTCGGGCGAGTTCGAGGAAATCTCTTGGGATGAGGCGCTGCAAATCGCCTGCGACTGGCTGGACCCTATCCGCCATGACGATCCGTCCAAGCTGGCCTTCTTCACCGGGCGCGATCAATCACAGTCTTTCACCAGCTTTTGGGCGCAGAATTTCGGCACGCCGAACTATGCCGCACATGGCGGCTTTTGCTCGGTCAACATGGCGGCGGCGGGCATCTACACAATGGGCGGCGCCTTTTGGGAATTTGGTCAGCCGGATTGGGACCATACCAAGCTGTTCATCCTCTTCGGCGTGGCCGAGGATCACGATTCCAATCCGATCAAGATGGGCATTGGGCGGATCAAGGCGCGCGGCGCGCGGGTCATCGGGGTCAACCCGATCCGCTCCGGTTACAATGCCGTGGCCGATGATTGGGTGGGCATAACCCCCGGAACAGATGGGCTTTTTATCCTGTCTCTCATCCACGAACTGATGCAGGCGGGCAAGATCGACCTCGATTACCTCGCGCGCTACACCAATGCGCCGGTGCTGGTGAACAGCGATCCCGCCTCGCCCGAACACGGGCTTCTCCTGCGCGATGATGACGGCAAGCCTCTGGTGATCGACCGCACCACCGGCCAGCTCACCGCCTTTGACACACCCGGCGTGCGCCCCGATCTCAGTGCGACATACGAGGCAGACGGCATCACACATCGCCCCGTCATGCACCTCATGGCCGAACGCTATCTCGATCCTCAATATGCCCCCGAAACGGTGGCCGCGCGCTGCGGCGTGACCCCCGACAAGATCCGGCGCGTCGCCGCCGAAATCGCGCGCGTGGCTTTTGACGAGGCGATTACGCTCGATCACACATGGACCGATTTCCGCGGCGAGACGCATCAGACCATGACCGGCCGCCCCGTCAGCTTTCACGCCATGCGCGGGATTTCGGCACATTCCAACGGTTTCCAGACGGCCCGCGCCCTGCACGTCCTACAAATTCTGCTCGGCACGGTCGAGGTGCCGGGCGGTTTCCGCTTCAAACCGCCCTATCCCAAACCCGTAGGCGCCCATCCCAAACCGCATTGCGGGGTCCAGCCCGATTGCCCGCTCGACGGCCCGCATCTGGGCTTTGTACGCGGCCCCGAGGATCTGGCGCTCAAGCCTGACGGCACGCCCGCCCGTATCGACAAGGCGTTTACCTGGGAAAACCCGATGTCGGCGCATGGGCTGATGCATATGGTCATCTCCAACGCCCATGCCGGTGATCCCTACAAGATCGACACGCTGTTCATGTATATGGCCAATATGTCGTGGAATTCCTCGATGAACACGCGCGGCGTGATCGAGATGCTGACGGACAAGGATGAGAGCGGCAATTATGTCATTCCCCGCATCATCTACTCGGATGCCTATAGCTCTGAAATGGTGGCCTATGCCGATCTGATTCTGCCCGACACGACCTATCTGGAACGTCACGACTGCATCTCACTGTTGGATCGCCCGATCTGCGAGGCGGACGCGGCCGCCGATGCAATCCGCTGGCCGGTGATCGAACCTGACCGCGATGTGCGCGGCTTTCAAACTGTGCTGGTGCAACTGGCCAACAAGCTGAAATTGCCCGGTTTCACCACCGAGGATGGCACGGCGAAATACGCCGATTACGCCGATTACATCGTCAATCACGAGCGTAAGCCGGGCATCGGTCCGCTCTCGGGCTTTCGCGGCGATGGTTCTGATACCGGGCGCGGCACGCCCAACCCCGAACAGCTGAACCGCTACATCGAGAACGGCGGCTTTTTCGTAAGCCACATCCCAGACGGCGCGAATTACTACAAACCATGGAATATGGCCTATCAGAATTGGGCTGTCGGTATGGGCCTCTTTGACACACCACAGCCCTATGTGTTTGATCTCTACGTCGAAACCATGCGCAGGTTTCAACTGGCCGCAGAGGGGCATGGCACTCGCCAGCCCCCCGACCACCTACGCGACCGGATCAAGGCCACGATGGACCCGTTGCCGATCTGGTATCCCCCCTTCGAAGAGTCGCATGTCGATCCCGATGAATTCCCCGTCCACGCGCTGACACAGCGCCCGATGGCGATGTATCACTCTTGGGGCACGCAAAACGCATGGCTGCGCCAGATCCACGGTCAAAATCCGCTCTACCTGCCGACCAAGCTCTGGGAGAAACATGGGTTTAGCGACGGAGATTGGGCGCGCGTCACCTCTGCCCATGGCGAGATTACCGTGCCCGTGGCGCATATGGCCGCGCTCAACGAAAACACCGTCTGGACATGGAACGCCATTGGCAAGCGCAAGGGCGCTTGGGCACTCTCGGACGAGGCGCCGGAGGCCACGCGTGGCTTTCTGCTCAACCATCTCATCCACGAGCTTTTGCCGCCCAAGGGTGACGGCCTCAGATGGTCCAATTCCGATCCCATCACCGGACAGGCAGCGTGGTTCGACCTGCGCGTCAAGATCGCCAAGGCCGCCGCGCCAGCAGAGTCGCAACCCGCCTTTGCCCCGATCAAATCACCGGTCGGACAAGGCCCTGACCATCTGGAATGGAAGGTCGGGAAATGAGCGGCAAAGCCCTGACATTGCTGGTCATTCTGGCCTTTGTCGCCTTCAGCGTCGGCTCGTTCATCTGGTTCATCGCCACATGGGACAAGAGCCGCGAAGAACCGGTGAGCATCCGATCCCTTATCCTAGAGGAGCGCCGCACATGACAACGCTTCCCGCATCCACCACCCGAAAACTGGGCCTGGTGATCGACCTCGACACCTGCGTCGGCTGTCACGCCTGCGTGGTGTCCTGCAAGGGCTGGAATACCGAGAATTACGGTGCCCCCTTGAGTGATCAGCAACCCTATGGCGCAGACCCGTCGGGCACATTCCTCAACCGCGTTCACAGCTATGAGGTGCAGCCGCTGGCCTCCTCCGCCATGCCGCACCCCGCCGCGCAATTGGTGCATTTCCCCAAATCCTGTCTGCATTGCGAGGATGCGCCCTGCGTCACCGTCTGCCCCACTGGGGCCAGCTACAAGCGGGTCGAGGATGGGATCGTTCTGGTCAACGAGAGCAATTGCATCGGCTGCGGTCTCTGTGCCTGGGCCTGCCCCTATGGCGCGCGCGAAATGGACGCCGCAGAGGGGGTGATGAAGAAATGCACCCTCTGCGTGGACCGCATCTACAACGAGAACCTGCCCGAGGTCGACCGCGTGCCCGCCTGCGTGCGCACCTGCCCCGCAGGGGCCCGCCATTTCGGGGATTTCGCAGACCCCGAAAGCAATGTCTCGAAGCTGACTGCCGAACGCGGAGGCCTCGATCTCATGCCGGAACAGTCCACCAAACCCGTCAACAAATATCTGCCGCCGCGCCCCAAGGATCGGCTCGACCAGCCCAAGCCTGTGGGCGAGATCGACATTCTGGCGCCGTTCCTCGCTCCCGTGATCGAGGAACCCAAGGGCTTCCTTGGCTGGCTCGACAAGACCTTGGAGAAGCTCTGATGCATCCAGCCCCTTCCGTCATCGTCTTTACCACGCTTTCGGGCCTTGGCTTTGGCCTGCTGTTCTGGTTGGGTCTGGGCCTGCCTGCGGTCACTGGCTGGGTTGCCTTCGCCTTCTTCGCCATCGCCTATGCACTGGCCGTGGGCGGGCTCATGGCTTCGACCTTTCACCTCGGGCATCCCGAACGCGCGTGGAAAGCGTTTAGCCAGTGGCGATCAAGCTGGCTCAGCCGCGAAGGCGTCTGCGCGGTCGCGGCGCTTGTCGTCATGGGGATTTACGGCGCAGGGCTTGTGTTCTTTGGTGAACGTCTGGCGATTTTGGGCTGGTTTGGCGCGGCGCTCGCTCTTGGCACCGTGTTCACCACCTCGATGATCTATGCCCAACTGAAAACCGTGCCGCGCTGGAAAACTCCCCTGACACCCGCGCTCTTGATCGCGATTTCGCTGGCGGGGGGCGCGCTCTTGGCGGGACAGATCAGCGCGGCGCTAATCCTGATCCCGATCGCTGGCGTGCTGCAAATCCTGTGGTGGGTGCGCGGCGACGGGGCCTTTGCCGCCTCGGGTACGGATATGGCGACGGCAACAGGCCTCGGGCATATCGGCGCTGTGCGCGCCTTTGAGCCACCCCATACTGGGCCAAACTATCTCTTGCGCGAACTTGTCTTTCAAGTCGGACGCAAACACGCGCTGAAACTGCGCGGCATTGCCTTTGGCCTGGGATATGCCCTGCCGATCCTGCTATTGCTGGTGCCGTTTAACCATGCCGTGGCCGTGGTCGCGGTGATCGTCCATGTCGCCGGAATCGCGGCATCACGCTGGCTGTTCTTTGCAGAGGCAGAGCATGTCGTGGGTCTCTACTACGGCAAGCGCTGAGGCCGAACAGGCGCGGTTTTATCCGCGTCCGACGCCCCATTCCGTGTCGCCCTTTTCTTGACGCCCGTCCCAGAACCGTCGCCAGCGAACCCGGATGGCCCAGGCTGATGCGGCGAGAAGGAGGAGGATCACGATCTTGACCCAAGGGATGATTTGTACATCTGGCCCTTCGACCGGCCAAATGCTGACGGCATTGGGAAAGATCGAAAAGAACTCAATTCGCCAGCCATAATGGCGCACGACGACCCATTGGGCATTCTCAGCCGATTTCTTGGACATCATGTCCGAGGCTTCGGCCTGCAAGTTCGAGGTGTCGAACTTGAAATAGGGCGGCCAGCCCCAGCCCGTATCCTCGTTGCGATAGATCATCGGCTTGTCATTGGCGCGGAAGGTCTGGATGAAGAACACATCGCGTTCGGTCGCCGTCGGGTCCTCTCCGGTATCCGCATTCGACCAGAAGAGCGAATTATCCCCCGGATTGACCCGCTTTTCATAGGTATCCGTGATCCGCACTACATCATGCTGCGGCAGCGTGTAATGCAGAAACGCAATCACGCCGGTCCAGAACAGACCCCAGAACACCCATTTGACATAGACCATCGTCGGCCCCCTTACATGAAGTTCGTCAGATATATGATGACCACCACCATCGTCACCGGAACGATATAGACCAGCCAGATCAGCCGCTTGCGCAGCGAGTGCTCATATTGCTTCATCCCGGCCTCTATATAGGCATTCCTGTCGCCGGGACGACCCGCCTCTTCCCAATCGCGCTCCATTTTCTGCCGCCGCACGGAACGCGAGTACCAGGAAATCGCCAGATAGAGCACCGTCAGAGCGATCAACCCAAAGATCAGCAAGCGCATCAGCGCCACCATGGCATGCTCCTTGTTTTCAAGTTCCGACCAAAGCCGCCCCCTTGCATAACGCAGAATCATGCTAGGCTGCACCCCATATGCACCGAAACCCGAAAGGACATGCCATGTGTGACGCCTGTATCATCAACGCGGTCAAGGACAGGATGCTGTCGCGCCGCAGCTTTTTCACCGCTGCAGCGGGGGTCGGGGCAGCGGCCGCATTGTCCTCTCTTGGCGGCACGCCCGCCATGGCGAATGGACATAGCAAGGTCGAGGACCTGACACATACCTATGACGCGGATTTTCCCACCTATTTCGGCGCGCCCGGCATCTCGACCGAGCAGAATTTCAACTTTGCCGAAAACGGCTTTAACCTGATGACGCTGACGGTGAACGAGCACACTGGCACCCATGTGGATGCGCCGCTGCATTTCTCAGCGGATGGCGCATCAGTCGATGAAATCCCCGTTGGCGATCTGGTCGCACCGCTCTGTGTGGTGGATATCGCCGCACGCGCGGCACAGGACGCTGACACGATGCTCACCCCTGACGATCTCAAGGCGTGGATCGCCACCCACGGCCCGATCCCCGACGGGGCCTGTGTGGCGCTGCATTCCGGCTGGGGGGCCAAGACCGGCACCGAGGCCTTTCGCGGGTTTGATGGCGAAAAACAGCACTATCCCGGTTTTCACATCGAGGCAGCGCAGATGCTGATCGAGGAAACCGGTGCCCGCTCGATTGCCAGCGATACACTGTCACTCGACCACGGCGCCTCGGCCGATTTCGCGACGCATTACGCCTGGCTGCCAACGGGCCGGTTCGGCATCGAATGTCTTGCCAATCTCGACAAGGTGCCCGCCGCCGGGGCGACCATCGTGATCGGCGCGCCCAAGCACCGCGGCGGTTCTGGTGGGCCGGCACGCATCTTTGCGTTGATCTGACCTGTTCGGCCCCGACATGTTCGTCGGGGCCGAACCTGACACTCTTGTGACATGACATTTCAGGCGCGGTGCGTAGTCTGGTTTCAGCCACGTGTCGGAGATGTCATGCGTTCCCTGTTCTTCCTGCTGTGTTGTCTCTGGCCGGGGCTGCTGCACGCAATCGAGACAACCGAGGGTCGCTGTCACGGCGAAGTGCCCTGTCCCTTGGGGGACCGTTCCTATCACGTGCTAGAGCCTGATGGCTGGGACGGGTCGTCGCCCTTACCGGTTCTATTGCATTTTCATGGGTGGATGCGGCAAGGCACGGTCGTGGTCAAACATCCCCGCGTCGCGGGTGCCACACGGCGACGCGGCGTGCTGTTACTGGCCCCCAATGGCGAGGGCAGAACATGGAACTTCTGGACCTCCCAAACCGATGACGTGGCGTTTGCTGCCGCCGTGATCGAGGATGCCGCAAAACGCTATCCGATAGACCGCGCCCGCATCTTTGTCTCGGGCTATTCCTACGGATCCGCGATGGCTTGGCGATATGTATGTGAGAACGGCGACGGCGTTTCCGCTCTACTGGCGGTATCGGGCACCCTGCGCCAATCAGAACACTGCCAACAGGCCCCTCAAGAGATTCGTCACGTGCACGGCACCTCAGATACCGTCATGAACTTTCCGTTCGGTCCGGAGGGCGAGACGACATGGCCTGTCAAGCTCTGGCGGGACAGGCTGGGATGTGCAGAGCCCGGTGAGGGGCGTGGGGAATGGAGGGTGACAGAACCACTCAGCTTTCAGCGCATCACATGGGAGGACTGCGCCGAAGGCCGCGTAGTGCTTGATGTGCACAGCCGTGGCCATTTCATCCCGCGCGGTTGGATCGGCAGGCAACTGGACGAGCTACTGGCCTTGCCCCCGTCCTATCCTTGAAACAGCAAAAAACGGGCAATCTTGCCCGTTTTCTGTATCTCATATGTCGATTGTCGCCGAAACCGGCGCTACAAATATCAGTTGGTGGTCGTCGTGGAGGACGAACCGTCGCCACCCGAAGCGGCAACTGCGCCAACAATGATCGCACCTGCGACAACAGCCACAACGGTGCCGGTGCTCACGCCGAGACCAAGACCAACGCCCGCACCTTGGGTGGACACGAACGGATCAGCATTGGTCTTTGCTTCTTCAGCAAGAACCGGAGCAGCCGCGGAAACGGCCAGAGCGGCAGCGGCGACAAAAGTCGAAATCTTGTTCATTTTATTCTCCTATCCATTATGGACCATGACATCCCAAAAGGACTTAGGCTTGCTTATGCCATAGCTCAAGACTCAATGGAACCCGAATTTTCGCCATGCACCCATTCTCGCTGCTGAGAGATATAGTTGCAACGACCTGATTAATTTTTGTGCAAATTCAGATGTAAGCTGCGCTCATTGCGGCGATTTCCGCCTCTGTTCCTTCGCCAGCAGCGCGATCACCGCGCGAATCGAGCCAGAGACAATAAGCCGCCATGCGCCAATGGTAGAATGCAGCAAGCGATTGGTAGCGCCGAGTAATCTCTGGGTCGGGGTAAGTTGCCAGAAATCTCTGGCGCTCTCCCTCCGACAAGGGCGCACCGCGATAGGCCATTTGCATCGCGGGGGACAGAAACAGGGCGATATCCTCACACGGGTCACCAATCGCCGGACATTGCCAGTCTATCAGCCGCCAGTCCCCCGGATTTCCTACGATATTTCCGGCAACGGGATCGCCGTGCAGCAAGCACATTCTGCCGACAGGGGGAATCACCCCAGAGGGGCGAAAGCTCCAAACAGGCTTGGCTTTGACAGCAGGACAGTGGGACAGAATTTGTTCTGTCTGGCGCAGAAGGCCCTCGCTCCCATCCGGCACCGTGCGCAGATTCTCCGGTCCGGCCATGGCGTGGACCCGGTACAAAAGCGCGGCAATCTCTGACACCCCGGTTTGCCAGCTTTGGCCAGGGACATGCTGATAAATCACGCAATGCCCCTCTGCGGTGGCGAAATCATCCAACCATTTAGGGGCAAGGTTCAAATTGTCTAAATGCCGGAGACTGGCAACCTCTGCGCTTGCATCATTGGGAAAGAGGGGATTGTCCGAAACCTTCGCAAAGAGTTTGACAACAATGGACAGATCCTCGTCCTCGACTTTCCAACTTTGGTTCGTGCGCCCGCCCAAGAGGCGAGTCCAAAGGGCATCGGACAGGGCGAACCCGCGCCGCAACAGCGCGTCCTGCAACTCGGATTGCGTCATCTCAGCCGAGTCTTGTCTCAAAGGCTTTCACCATAACACCAAGGAAGGTTGAACAAGGCTAGAAGGAAGCGGGTGATCCTACAAGAGACGGTGTTCTGAGCGCCTCGAAAGATCGATACACCTGTGACCTGCTTTTGACGGGCGTGCAACAGAGTCACGATTTCTCAGGAAAGAGCCAGCCGGAAACCGGAACAATTGCTCGGGTGACAACCGGGATCAGCACGAGACCCGCAACCAGACCGACAACTCCGTCGAGCCCCGCCGTAACGCCCCAAGAGACAAGGTCGGGCAACGCGCCGGCTGCCTCTACCGCCCATTTTGCGGCATGCTTGATCTGCTCATAAGGCAGATGCCAGCCAAGTTCATGCAGGCCATGCACGAGGATGCTGCCCCCAACCCACAACATCGCAACTGTTCCAATGGCCCCAATCCCCGTCAACACACCCGGCATGGACCGGACAATGCCCCGCCCAAATGCCCGCGTGGCACCAAAGCGCCCGGTCGTACTCAGGTGCAGGCCGACGTCATCAGCCTTAACCAAGAGTGCCACGGCACCATAAACCAATATGGTTATGCCGATGGCCACCAAGCCCAAGGCCGCGGCCTGAATCCAAAAGGTGCCAATGTCGATTTGTGACAAGGCGATTGTCATGATCTCTGCGGACAATATGAAATCGGTCTTGATTGCCCCTTTCACACGCTGCTCTTCCAGATGCGCTGCCTCAAGGGTTTCGGCCTCCTGCGGGCCATGGTCCTTGTGTGGGATGATCAGATGCCAGACCTTCTCGGCGCCTTCAAAACACAGATAGGCCCCGCCAAGCATCAAGAGAGGTGTCAGTATCCAAGGCAAAAACGCATTCAACAAAAGCGCAGCAGGCAACAAGATCACCAGCTTGTTGAAAAACGAGGCGCGCGCGATTTTCCACACGATAGGTAACTCGCGCGCCGCAGGCAGTCCGGTGGCGTATTTCGGTGTGACCGCAGCATCGTCGATAATCACTCCGGCGGCCTTGGTTCCGGCCTTGCTCGCTTGCGCTGCAACATCGTCAAGTTGCGACGCGGCCAGCTTGGCGATAGCAGCCACATCGTCGAATAGCGCCAGTAATCCGCTCATGACTTTCTCCGCATGTGGTTGGGCCGCCCGTTCCTGACCTCTACCAAGGAACCGGCCCGACATTCAACGATCACGCGCCAGACCGGGACTAAGGCAAGGCAATCCTCGTCGTTTTTGGCGAGAAAGATGTTGCAATAAGACGAGGACGTGCGGATATGCGCGATACATTCGAGTGGTGCGTGCAACGCGCTGCGCGATGACCCATCGCCATCTTGTGACAAAGGGTTTCCAGGGGATGAAACGGCTCGGGCTTGATGCAACGGATATCCGCATTCTCAATGCGGTCCAACAGCATGGCCCCCTGAGCAAGACTCGGCTGGCTGAGATTGCCAATATCTCGCCGACCCCCTGTTGGGCACGTCTTGACCGTTTGAAGGCGGCGGGCTTTATCCGCGGGTATCACGCGAATATCGTGCTCGAAAAGATCTGCGATTCTACCGAGGTGGTCGTTACCGTCTCGCTCACACATCACCGCAAGGCGGATTTTGACCGGTTCGAGGGGTTCGTCCGCGGGCGCGACGAGATCACCGAATGTGTCGCCACCGGCGGCGGCATGGACTATGTGATGCGCGTCATCTGCCCCAGCCTTGCGCGGTTCCAGACCGTAATGGACGCCATGCTTGCCGGTGACTTGGGCATCGACCGCTACATGACCTACATCGCCACGCGGCGTGTCAAATCCGGGAAACCGAATCTCGCGCTTCTCACGGCAAAAGACAGCAAGTGATCCAACCGACCGCGCAGTCTGTCCGCGATTGAAAATCAGCCTGTTCAGTCTGCGCGGATCGCTTTTTCAGACCAAATCCCAGTGCCGTTTGGCCCTAGAAGATCGCCAGTTTCACACAGTCGGCCACGGTGGCGCGACGGAACAGCAAGGGCGAAAACCATGATGCAAGCAGACGACTTCGGCTTTGGCACCCAGATCCGTAAATCCCCCTATTTCGACGCCACCGTGCGGTGGGGGGCCAAGGGATTTTCGGTTTACAATCATATGTATATCCCGCGTGACTTTGGTGATCCGGAGCAGAACTTCTGGACCCTCGTGAACGACGCCATCCTCTGCGACGTGGCCGTAGAGCGCCAGGTCGAGATCACCGGCCCCGACGCTGCACGCTTTGTCCAGATGCTGACGCCACGCGACCTGTCGAAAATGGCCGTTGGCCAGTGCAAGTACATCCTGATCACCAATGCAGCGGGCGGCATTCTTAATGACCCGATCCTCCTGCGTCTGGCAGAAAACCACTTCTGGATTTCGCTGGCCGATAGCGACATCCTTCTTTGGGCGCAGGGTGTGGCCGTGCATTCCGGTATGGATGTGACCATCGGCGAACCGGACGTATCCCCCCTCCAATTGCAAGGGCCGAAATCGGGCCTGATCATGCAAGAGCTTTTTGGCGAGAGCATCCTCGATCTGAAATACTACTGGATGCGCGAAGTCGAACTGGACGGGATGCCCTTGATCGTATCGCGCACCGGCTGGTCGAGCGAATTGGGCTATGAGATTTACCTGCGCGACAGCGCCCATGGCGATGCATTGTGGGAGCGGATCATGGCGGCGGGGATGCCCCATGGTCTGAAACCCGGTCACACTTCATCCATTCGCCGGATCGAGGGGGGGATGTTGTCCTATCATGCCGATGCGGACATCAACACCAACCCCTATGAGCTGGGTTTGGACCGGTTGGTCAATCTCGATATCGAGGCCGAGTTCATTGGCAAGGCCGCGCTGCGCCGTATTCGTGGCGAGGGTCCGCGCCGCAAGCAGATTGGCCTGATCATCGACGCTGCGCCGCTTAAAGGACCGAACACCACGTTCTGGGCGATCAATGTTGCGGGGGCACAGGTGGGCAAGGTCACATCGGCCGTCTACTCGCCACGCTTGGAACGCAATATCGCTCTGGCGATGGTCGCAGCCGAGCATGCCAATATCGGCGCCGAGGTTGAGGTCGTGACCGGCCAGGGACCAGTGCGCGCTGTGATGGTGGAGCGCCCCTTCTACGACCCCAACAAGAAAATCGCCGCCGCCTGAGCGCGCCTAGTCAAGACGAGTCCTGATCCATGTCCGACCTCGCAATCGAGCTGCATTGGCAGCGCGCCGAACCTGTGCTGCACACTGGCAAATACTCCAACGCCCATACCGTGCAGTTCAACAACCACCATGATGTGCAAGTGGATGCCGCCCCGGATTGGGGCGGTGATCCCGCCCACACCAATCCTGAGCAGGCGCTCGCCTCGGCGCTGTCCAGTTGCCACATGATGACCTTTCTGGCCCTTGCGGCCAAGGCCGGTTGGCCGGTCGCCAGCTATCACGACTATGCCGTGGCCCATCTCGGTAAAAACCCCAAGGGGCAAATGTCCGTCACACGGATTGATCTGCATCCGGTGGTGCGGTTCGACACCGGCTTTGCGGTGGAGGACGCGCAGCTGGCAGAAATGCAGGACCGCGCGCATCGCTATTGCTTTATCGCCAACACGCTCGCCGAGAGCGTGGAGATCAACATTCTCTGACCCCTGAAAGGACGAGACCCCGTGCTAAAAAGCGATATCCTTCTTTCTAAGCTCGACGGCGACGGCATCCTGCGCCTGACGCTGAATGACGCAGGACGCCGCAACGCGCTGTCCGAGGCAATGCTGGCAGACCTGGGTCGCGCCTTTGCGGAGGCCGGGAATGATCCCGCGGTGCGGGTCATCGTTCTTGCAGCAAACGGGCCCGCGTTCTGCGCGGGCCATGACCTCAAGGAAATGACCGCGGGGCGGGCCGGGGCGGACCGGGGTCGCGCCTACTTCAGCAAGATCATGGCGCTCTGTTCAGGCGTAATGCAGGCCATCGTGAACTGCCCCAAGCCGGTGATCGCCGAGGTTACGGGCATCGCCACCGCAGCAGGCTGTCAGTTGGTGGCAAGCTGCGATCTGGCGATTGCGGCGGATACGGCGCAGTTCAGCACGCCAGGGGTGCATATCGGCCTCTTCTGCTCGACCCCGATGGTGGCCCTGTCGCGCAACGTGGCGGGCAAACATGCGATGGAGATGCTGCTGACGGGCGATATGATCCCAGCCGCGCGTGCGGCGGACATGGGGCTTATCAATCACGCCGTAGCACCGGATGATTTGCAGGCCGCCGCGATGACCATGGCGCGCAAGATTGCATCGAAATCGAGCATGACCCTCGCCACCGGCAAGCGCGCCTTTTACGCGCAACGCGAGATGACCCTGTCCGATGCCTATTCCTACGCCTCCGCCGTGATGGTGGACAATATGCTGGCGCGAGATGCCCAAGAGGGCATCGGTGCCTTTATCGAGAAACGCGCCCCCCAGTGGCAGGATGCCTGAGACATGAGCACGAACCCCTACAACACGGATCTTGATCGCAACCCCGCGAACCATCAGCCGCTGACGCCGCTGACGTTCTTGGAACGCGCTGCGACGGTGTTCCCGGATCACATCGCAATTGTGCATGGCCCCCTGCGCCGCAGCTATGCAGAGTTCTACCGGCGCTCGCGCCAGCTCGGCTCGGCGCTGAGCGCGCGGGGGATCGGGCGCGGAGATACCGTGTCAGTCATGCTGGCAAACACGCCCGCAATGCTGGAATGTCATTACGGCGTGCCGATGTGCGGCGCGGTGCTGCATTCGATCAACACGCGGCTAGACGCGGGCATCATCGCGTTTCAACTCGATCACGCCATGTCACAGGTCGTGATCGTGCACCGCGAATTCATGCCCCTGATGCAAGAGGCGCTGTCGCTTGCAACAGCCACCCCGCTCCTCATCCAATATGATGATCCGGAGTTCGCGGGGCCGGGCATCGCGACCGAGGCAGAAGATTACGACGCCTTCTTGTCGGCTGGCGATCCGGCCTATGACTGGCTGATGCCAGAGGATGAATGGGACGCGATTTCGATCAATTACACATCCGGCACCACAGGCGACCCCAAGGGTGTGGTCTCGCATCACCGGGGTGCGTATCTCTTGGCACAGGGCAATGCGCTGACCACCTCCATGGCCAAACATGCGGTCTACCTGTGGACCCTGCCGATGTTTCATTGCAACGGCTGGTGTTTCCCTTGGACGCTCTCGGCCATCATCGGCACGCATGTCTGCCTGCGTCAGGTGCGCGCCGAACCGATCTGGGAGGCGCTCGCACAAGAGCGCGTGACGCATCTTTGCGGCGCGCCGATTGTGATGTCGCTGATGATTTCCGCCCCCCAGAGCGTCAAACGGGCGCTTGATCACAGGGTCCAATTCTTCACCGCCGCGGCACCGCCCCCGGAAAAGCTCTTGGCCGACATGAAGGAGGCAGGGTTCGACGTGACCCATCTCTACGGGTTGACCGAGACCTATGGCCCGGCGGTCGTCAATGACTGGCACGACGGTTGGTCTACTCTGTCCTCTGCGGAACAAGCAAAGCTCAAGGCGCGCCAGGGTGTGCGATATCTGGCGCTCGAGGGTCTCGACGTGCTGGATCCAGAAACCATGGCCCCGGTGCCCCGCGACGGCGTGACCATGGGCGAGGTGATGTTTCGCGGCAATGTCGTGATGAAGGGCTATTTCCGCAACCCGAAAGCCACGCAAGAGGCCTTTGCCGAGGGCTGGTTCCATTCCGGAGATTTGGGCGTGCGGCATCCGGACGGATACATTCAACTCAAGGACCGCTCCAAGGATGTGATCATCTCGGGCGGCGAGAATATATCCTCTATCGAGGTGGAAGAGGCGCTCTATCGTCACCCGGCTGTGGCTGTGACGGCCGTGGTCGCCATGCCGCATGAAAAATGGGGCGAAACCCCTTGCGCCTTTGTCGAACTGGCCGAGGGTCAGGCGGCGGATGCGGAAACCCTGCGGGCCTGGTGCCGCGACCATCTGGCGCCCTACAAGGTGCCGGGACGCTTCGTGTTCACCACCATTCCCCGCACCTCGACGGGCAAGATCCAGAAGTTCCTGCTACGCACTCGCGCAAGGGAATTAGCGGAGCCCGAAGTGGTCTAACCTGCCCGTGCCGCCTTGCGGCGTTCAACCCGCGCGCGGATAGCCGCGACATCGGTCACCGGTGTCGCGGCAAAGAGCGCACGGGTATAGGGGTGTTGCGGATCAGCAAAAAGCGCCTCACGGCTGCCCTGCTCAACCGCCTCACCCTTGGAGATCACCATCACCTCATCGGCAATATAGCGCACCACCGAAAGATCGTGGCTGACAAACACATAGGTCAGGTCGAACTCATCCTGCAAATCGGCCAAGAGGTTGAGCACCTGCGCCTGTACTGAAAGATCGAGCGCCGAAACCGGTTCATCCAGCACAAGCAGCGAGGGGTTGAGCATCAGCGCGCGGGCAATCGCGATGCGCTGTCGCTGACCACCCGAGAACATATGCGGGTAGCGGTTGAAATGCTCGGGCTGCAGGCCGACCTTCTTGATCATCGCCTCGGCCCGGTCTCGCCGTTCCGAGGCGGGCATGTCGGTGTTGATCACAAGAGGTTCCATCAGCACATTGCCGATCTTCTGGCGGGGATTGAGGCTTCCGTAGGGGTTCTGAAACACCATCTGCACCTTGGAGCGCAGGGCCGGACCGGGGCGTTTTCGGGCGATATCGACGGGGTGGTCATCAATCCGCAACTCTCCGCCCAAGGGCGCATCAATCAGAGCGATGATGCGCGCGAGGGTAGATTTACCGGAACCGCTTTCACCAACGATGGCAAGGGTCTTGCCCTTGTCGACAGCAAAGTCGATGCCGTTGAGCGCGCGCACCTTGCCTGCGCGGGCAAAGAGACTGCCAGGCACTGCATAGTCCTGCACAATACCGCGACCTTCAACAACGGGGGCGAGGGACGTTGCGGTCATCGGGCGACCTCCTGCGAGAAGAAGTCTGAAACGGTGGGCAGGCGATCACCTGTTGCGTGCTCTGGCAAGGCCGAGAGCAACGCGCGAGTATAAGGGCTCTGGGGGGCTTCAAAGAGCGAGAGCACGTCGGCCTCCTCCATCTTTGTCCCCTGATATTGCACCACAACCCGGTCGGCTGTTTCGGCCACCACGCCCATATCATGGGTGATCAGGATCAGCGCCATGCCGAAGTCCTCTTGCAGTTTCATCAACAGATCGAGGATCTGTTTCTGGATGGTCACGTCGAGGGCCGTTGTCGGTTCGTCCGCGATCAAAAGACGCGGGTTCGAGGCGATGGCAATGGCGATCATCACCCGCTGGCACTGTCCGCCTGACATCTGATGCGGATAGGCGTCGATCTTGGTTTCAGGATCGGGAATGCCCACGGCACGAAACAGGTCGAGCGCGCGGGTACGGGCCTCGTGCCGTGAGAGCCCAAGGTTGAGGCGCAGCACCTCTTCAATCTGGAACCCCACGGTAAAGGACGGGTTGAGCGACGCCACAGGTTCCTGAAAGATCATGGTGATCTCGCGGCCAATGAGATGGCGCCGTTCCGTGGCGGACAGGTCAGAGATGTCGCGCCCGTCATAGGTCATCTCGTCAGCGGTAATTGTAGCTGTATCAGGCAAAAGGCCCATGACCGCCAGCATCGACACCGATTTGCCAGAGCCGCTCTCGCCCACGATGGCCAGAACCTCGCCCCGGTCGACATGCACGTCGATCCCGTCTACGGCGGTAAAGCTGCCGGTGGCGGTGGCGAATTTGACCGTCAGGTTCTTGATGTTCAGAAGCGCCATATCATCAACTCCGCTTCAGCTTGGGATCGAGCGCGTCGCGTAGCCCGTCGCCCATCAAGTTGATCGCCAACACCGAAATCAGGATGGCGAGACCGGGAAAGGTGACCACCCACCAAGCGCGCAGAATGAATTCCCGCGCCTCGGCCAACATGGTGCCCCATTCCGGCGAGGGTGGCTGCGCTCCCATCCCCAGAAATCCCAAAGCGGCGGAATCGAGCACTGCCGAGGAAAACGACAATGTGGCCTGAACGATCAGCGGCCCAAGACAATTGGGCAGGATGGTCTTGAACATCAGGCGCAGATTCCCCGCCCCCGCCACACGGGCAGCAGTGACATATTCGCGCTTCATCTCGGACATGACGGCCGCACGGGTCAGACGGGCAAAATGGGGCTGATAGACAATCGCGATGGCAATCATCGCATTGGTCAGCCCAGGTCCCAGCACCGCCACCAACACAAGTGCCAAAAGGAGCGAGGGAAAGGCCAAGATCACATCCATCATCCGCATGATGACATTGTCGATCCAGCCGCCAAAGAACCCCGCCAACAGCCCGATGATGATCCCCCCCACAAGCGCGATGGAAACCACGACAATGCCGATAAAGAGCGAGTATTGCGCCCCAAAGATCAGGCGCGAGAGCATGTCGCGCCCGACCGCATCGGTCCCCAGCAGAAATTGCGCATTGCCACCTTCGGCCCAGACGGGAGGCACAAGCAACGCTTCGCGGTACTGCGTGGTCGGGTCATGGGGGGCGATAATTCCGGCAAAGATCGCTGTTAGTACCAGCAGCACAAAGACCACCAGTCCGATCACAGCGCCCCGGTTCTGGCTGAAGTAGAACCAGAATTCAGCCAGCATGCGACGGCGGATCGCAGCATCGGACAGCTTCACCGGGGCGGCAAAGTTGGATGTCTCGCTCATTTCACACGAATCCTCGGGTTGATGAGGCCATAAGTCAGATCGACCAGCAGGTTGACGATCATAACGAGCGCCGCGATGAGCAGGAGGCCGGATTGCACCACCGGATAATCCCGGCGCGAGATGGAATCGATCATCCATTTGCCTATGCCGGGCCAGGAAAAGATCGTCTCGGTCAGAATGGCACCGGCCATCAGCACCCCGATTTGCAGACCGATGGTGGTGACCACCGGCACCATCGCATTGCGCAGCGCGTGGATGCCGATGACGCGGTATTGTGGCATGCCCTTGGCGCGAGCGGTGCGGACATAATCCTCGCCCATGACCTCAAGCATGGCAGAGCGGGTCTGACGGGCGATGACCGCAAGCGGAATCGTGGCCAGCACCAGCGACGGCAAGATGAGATGGCTCAGCGCCGAGGTGAACGCCCCCTTCTGCCCCGAGAGCAGGCTGTCAATCAGCATGAAGCCGGTGACATTTGGGAAATAGTACAGCAGGCTGATACGCCCCGACACCGGCGTCCAACCGAGAATGCCTGAGAAAAAGATGATGAGCAGCAGCCCCCACCAGAAAATCGGCATGGAAAAGCCGACAAGGGCAAGCGTCATGGAAATCTGGTCGAACCAGCTCCCGCGCTTGATGGCGGCAAATACGCCCACGGTAACGCCAATCACAGTGGCGATGATGATGGCGCACAGGCCCAGTTCGACAGTCGCGGGAAACAGGGTCAGGAACTCGTCCAGCACGGGTTTCTTGGTCACGAGCGAATTGCCCATGTCCCCCTGCAAGAGCCGCCCGAGAAAATCGAAATACTGGAGCACGATGGGTTGATCATAACCCAGTTGCGCGCTGAGTTCCGCATGCCGTTCGGGGGTCACACCCCTCTCGCCCGCCATCAAGAGCACCGGATCGCCGGGCAGGATGCGCACAAAGCTGAAGGCGATGATGGTGATCCCGATAAAGGTCGGGATCAGGTAAAGAAACTTGGACAGGATGAATCGGATCATGCGCCGCTTTCCTTTGAAAACGCGCGAGGGCTGTGCCCCCGCGCGTCCGGTTTCAGATCAGACTGATCCGTTCATTCGGCAATGTCGACAGTCTCGAAGGTGAAGTCGCCCAAGGGGCTCATCACAAAGCCCGACACCTTGTTCGACATCGGCACATACTGGGTCGAATGCGCGATGGTGAACCACGGGGCCTGGTCCTTGAAGATCACCTGCGCCTGTTCATAGAGCGCGGTCCGTTCTGCCGGATCGGCAGTGATCTTGGCATCCTTCAGCAGCTTGGAGAAATCTTCGTTGCACCAAAACGCGCGGTTGGCACCGCCAGGCCCGGCGGAATCGCAGGACAAGAGTACCGACAGGAAGTTGTCGGGATCGCCATTGTCCCCGGTCCAGCCCAGCATCACCGCACCGTCGCGGCCGGGTTCCATCGACTTTTGCAGATATTCGCCCCACTCATAGGACACGATCTCGACCTTGACGCCGACCTTGGACAGGTCCTCTTGCATCAACTCGGCAGAACGGCGGGCATTGGGCATGTAGGGACGCTGTACCGGCATCGCCCAGATTTTCATCGAGAGGTCGGTCACGCCCTCTTCCTCAAGCATCTTCTTGGAGGCTTCGGGATCATAGGGATCGTCGACGATCGACTCGTTATAGGACCACATGGTCGGCGGGATCGGGTTCTTGGCCGGGGCAGCCGCCCCCTGAAAAACGGCATCCACGATGGCATTCTTGTTGATCGCCATGTTCAGCGCCTTGCGGACGCGCGCGTTGTCAAACGGGGCGACTGTGGTGTTATAGGCCAGATAACCCACGTTCAGACCGGCCTGCTCATCCAGTTTGAGGTTAGGATCGGCTTTGATGGTCTCGATATCCGCTGGGGCCGGATAGGGCATCAGGTGGCATTCACCAGCCTTGAGCTTTTGCAGACGCACGGCGGCGTCAGGGGTGATGGCAAAGACCAGATCGTCAATGATCGCGCCTTCTCCCCAATAGTCGGCGTTCTTCGTGTAGCGGATCACCGCGTCCTTTTGATAGGCCACGAACTTGAACGGGCCGGTGCCAATGGGCAGGTTGTTCAGATCTTCCTTGGTCCCTGCGGCATCGAGCGCATCGGCATATTCCTTGGACACGATCGAGGCGAAGGGCATCGCGATATTGGCGAGGAAAGGCGCCTCGGGCTGGTTCAAGGTGAACTTGACCGTATAGTCGTCGATCTTCTCAATGGATTTGATCAGGTCAGGCATCGCCATGGAGGTGTAATACTCGTAGGTCACACCCGCGATATACTGATGCCACGGATGGTCGGCAGATCCTTGACGCTCGTAAGAGAAAATCACGTCATCAGCGTTGAAGTCGCGGGTGGGCGTGAACTTGTCATTCGAGTGCCACTTGACGCCCTCGCGCAGATGGAAGGTGTATTCGGTTCCGTCCTCGGACACGTCCCAGCCAGTCGCAAGGCCGGGCACGACCTCGGTCGTGCCTTTCTTGAACTCGGTCAGGCGGTTGTAGATCGGATGCGCCGAGGCATCGAACGTGCCGCCTGCGGTAAAGGGCGCAGGATCAAACCCCTCTGGCGAGGCTTCGGAGCAATAGACAAAGGTTTTAGCCTCGGACATCGTGGCGGTCAGCGCCAGTGCAGAAGCGCAGAGCAGTAGGTGTTTCACGTAAGATCTCCTTGTTGGATTTGGTGAGGAATACGCCGGTTGTCCCGGCTGGTGCCCGAGCCGCATACCGCGATGCCGATCAGGGGATGTCTGGTTTTGATGTGTCCGTGCCGGTGCGCGGCACATAGGACGAAGGGGTCGCGCCATGCAGCATCTTGCCGGTCCAGAGCAGACGCGCCCGAGTATCGCTGGCGTTGGACCAAGAGTGCGGATGCTGGCCCAGATAATGCATGCTATCCCCGGCACAGAGCAGAAATTGCTGCCCGTTGACCACTTGCAAAATCTCGCCCTCGAGCACAAAGATCAGCTCTTCACCGGAATGTTGCACGGTCTCGGACTCATACCCAGGCGGCACATTGAGAATGAACGACGTCAGTTCATGCCCGGGAAATTCCGCGCCGATCTGTTCATAGATGATCGAGGTGCCGGAAATAGAGAACTGCGGGCGCGTGGCTGCGCGGGTCACGCTATCCGCCTGCCTCGGCGTGGCGATGAAATGGTCGATGCCGACATCCAGCGCCGCCGCAATTTCTGCCAGCGTGCCCAGAGTGGGCACGGCATTGTCGCGTTCGATCTGGCTAAGATAGCTCACAGATACTCCACATCCGTTGCTGAGATCCTGCAAGGTCATCGACAAGAGTTGCCTGCGTTTTCTTATGCGACGCCCCAGGGCGAGTGGCGCGCCGGCAGGTGTATTGGTCATCGGCGTCCTTGGGTCAGAAGGCGTTTCTTGATGCTCACCTCAGACGAAATGTAAAAGCATTGCAACAAAAATTTTTCCATCTAGAAAAGTTTTTGCCACCGAATCGGACCTATGCCGCTCCGCACCCAGAGGAGGATGCTGAAGCGTCATCCAATCACTGGACGCACAATCAGATCACGCGGCATATCCGAAAAAACCTCAGCCCCATCGGACCGCAGGATCACGATTTCCTCAAGCCGGAGCCCAAAACGGCCCTCGAGATAAATGCCCGGTTCGATGGAAAAGACATTGCCAACTGACAGCGGCGTTTCAGAGGTTGCAGTGATGTACGGCGGTTCGTGAATGTCGATACCAAGCCCGTGGCCCGTGCGGTGCAAAAAGCGGTCGCCATAGCCTGCAGCGGTGATCACATCACGCGCCGCCTTGTCGACATCTCGCGCCAATGCTCCGGGATGCGCCGCGTCGAGCGCGGCCCGTACAGCCTGATCCACCACCGTGAAAACCTCGGTGTAGGTGGTGTCCGGCGCACCAAAAAATCCGCATCGCGTCATGTCAGACGGATACCCATTCAGGCGGCAGCCGGTATCGAGCAGTACAGGCATGTCGCGCTCCAGCCGCGTCGCTCCGGGCGTATGGTGCGGAAACGCCCCAGAGGGGCCAAAACAGACAGAACAAAACTCCAGCGTCGCGCCGTGTGCCCCGTAAAATTCCTGAATGACTTGCACCAAGTCGCGCTCGGTCATGCCAATGCGGAGCGCGTCAAATGCGGCCTCAACCGCCCGATCATTGAGCAGATGTGCCGCTTTGATTGCGTCGAATTCCGCGGCGTCTTTGCAGGCACGTAGCGCACCAACAGTATCGTCGGTAAACCGTCGGTTCGGGGCCTGAAGATGGTCCAGCAGCAACAGTGAGAAATCCGTACGCATGGTTTCATCGAGCACAACCGAGAGGCCAGGACGGGTTGCATTACAGGCGCTCAGAATGTCTTGCAGAGCCGCATGCGGACCTTCGTCATCCCTCCACATATGAAATGGCAAATCGGTGGACTGCCGCGCCGAGGCGGAATTGAGCGAAGGCATGAGAAACCCGGCATAATCGCGTGTGATCAACAGCATTACGGGCCGCTCGTCGCCATGCGGATGCACGTCCGAGAGCCACGCCATATGGCTCGACGGCCCAAGGACCACAAGATCGGAGCCGGTCACCTCCATACGGGCGCGTAGGTTTGCGAGGCGGGACTGGGCGAGGGGAAAGGCGGTCATGACGGCTCCTGCCAACTAGAGGCACCGATCGACAGGCGGACTCGCAGACACCATGCCCGGAGAATCGTCGCGGCTTGCCTTGACCATAGAAGACAATTTCAGGCCTCACACCCGTCTTCTGGCGGCGAACACTGAAGGCGGGCGCGCAGCCTGTCTATACAAACTTCCATCAGCAGAACAATCATAAAGCTCGCGAGGATGATCATCGAAGCATTGCGATATTGAAAGAGGCGAAACGCGACCTCGAGGTCCTGCCCGACCCCCCCGCATCGACCTGCCCCAACGGCATCGCCAACTGCGCCGGGGCCAGCCGCACCGCGCCTACTCCGCGCATGGGCGAGAGAAAGCGGCCCTTTTCCAGCACTCTGTAATAAAGGCAGAAGCCCTGCCCATCCCAATGCGGGAGCTTCAGCTTGTCACCCCGCTCCGGACTTGAGCCGTCCTCCTGTTTTGGATTTGCGTCTTGATAGTGGTATGGTAGTCAACAGCATGGTGAAGACGATGTTCGTAGTGCTTTTCAAGGCCGCGATGGTCTGGATGGTGGCGATCAGCCTCTTGGCGATAGGTTTTGCCCACCGCCCGATCCCAAATGCCGCGCAGATTGGTCAGGCGGTGTATTTGGCCGAATTCGGCCCGACTGCGGTTGATCTCTGCGCGGAGTCGGGCGACGAGGATAGTGGACTGGTCATGGGCGACTGCCCTGCCTGTCACTTGGCGGGGTCAATACTGCTTCTGGAACCCTTCCTGAGCTTCATCGACATTGAACTGCGCGCTACCGCAGCCATCCTTGTCCCGGCACATATGCATGGTCTTGGTCGAACCACCAACCCTGCAACACCGGTCCGTGCACCCCCTCTGGCTTGATCGCCAAAACTTTTCGCCGATCAAGTCAACTTGCTGCGCCTTTGATGCGCCAGCATTACCCGAGGGTAATAGTATGAGATTCCTATTCAAACTCCTTGGTCTTGGCGCGCTTGCCTTGACCACCGCCTTGCCCGCTTGGGCCGAAATCACCCTGACCGACCTCAAGGGCCGAACGGTCACTTTGGCCGATACACCTGATCGGATTCTGCTCGGCTTTTATTATGAAGACTTCATTGCGATCACAGGTCCGGGCGGCATCGACAAGGTCGTTGCGATCTCCCGCACGCCTTGGGCGGAATGGCGCCCCATGCAGTGGGAGGCTTATAAGGCAGTCTATCCGCAGATCGATGCACTTCCCGATGTCGGTGATACTGAAAGCAGCACTTTTAGCGTGGAAGCCGCCATCGCAGTCAAACCGGATGTCGCGATTTTGGCGGGTTGGCAGTTTGATGCCCTTGGTGAGGGCATTGCACAGCTGGAGGCCGCAGGAATTCCTGTTGTCGTGGTGGATTATAACGCCCAGACACTGGAGGCGCATCTGGCCTCGACCAGAGTAATTGGCTCGCTGATGGGCACTGAAGATCGGGCCGAGGCCTTGGCCAGACACTACGAAAGCATGATCACCGATACGATCGCAAGGGTCATCGCCGCAGGCGGCGCGCCGAAGAAGGTCTATGTCGAACTGGCCAGAAAAGGCCCTGCCGAGGTTGGTAACTCCTATGGCAAAGGTATGTGGGCGGGCGTGATTGATCTGGTCGGCGGGGCGAACATCGCGAAAGGTCGGATTGAAAACTGGGGTCCGCTGGCACCTGAATTCGTTCTGGCCGAGCAGCCCGAAGTCATCCTTCTTGCCGGGTCGGAATGGATGAACGCACCAGAGGCTGTGCGGATAGGCTTCGGGGCTGATGCAGCCGCGGCGCAGCAAAGTATGGCAGCGTATTTGACACGTCCAGGCTGGGCAGAACTTCCGGCTGCGAAATCGGGCGAGGTTCATGCTATCTACCACGGCGGCGCAAGGTCCTTGTCGGACTTCGTCTTTGCCCGTTATCTGGGCAAGGTCTTGCACCCGGAGGCTTTCGTCGATGTGAACCCGCAGGCCGAGCTTGCCGCCTATTATGCAAAATGGCTGCCCATCCCACTTGATGGGATCTTCGTGCAAAAACTGCAATGACGGTTGCCGTAACGACCTCTGGCGGGCTTTATGCCCGCCAGATCAGGGCGCGCATGACGGCACTTCTCGGGGCTGCCATATTGCTTTGCGCCCTGCTTGCAGCCGACCTGGTCACGGGACCATCGGGCATGTCGCTGGCCGATCTGAACAAGGCCCTTTGGGCAGGCCCCGCAGGTGAAGATCGCGGCGCCGCTGCCATCCTGTGGCAAATACGCTTACCACAAAGCATCATGGCAGCGCTGGTCGGCGCTTCGCTTGGTCTGGCCGGATTGATGATGCAAACCATCCTGAACAATCCCCTTGCCAGCCCATTCACCCTTGGGTTTTCCGCTGCCGCCGGTTTCGGTGCAGCCCTTTCGATCCTGGTCGGCGGGCTGATGGGGTTGCCGCAATGGCTGCAAACCCCGATTGCCGCATTTGTCATGACCCTTGCCGCCGCCATGCTGATTTACCTTGTTGCACGTGTCAAAGGAGCCGCACCGGAGGTGTTGGTGTTGGCAGGCATTGCAGTCTTGTTCTTCTTTCAATCGCTGCAGTCGCTTGCGCAGTTCATGGCTTCGCCAGAGGTCTTGCAACAGATTGTCTTCTGGCTGTTCGGCAGCCTGTTGAAGGCCAGTTGGACCTCGGTTCAAGTGTGCGGCACAATCTTGCTGGTGTGCCTGCCGCTGGTTCTGCGCGATGCTTGGAACCTGACCTCGCTCCGTATGGGCGATGACAACGCTGCCAGCCTTGGGCTGGACGTCAACCGCTTTCGGAGACGGAGCTTTCTGTTGGTCGCTGCGCTGACCGCAGGGGCTGTCTGTTTCACCGGCACGATTGGTTTTGTCGGACTGATCGCCCCCCACATCGCGCGTGCGTTCGTCGGCGAAGATCACCGCTTTGCCTTGCCGACCGCCGCGCTAATGGGAGCGATCATCCTAGTTGCGGCGTCTGTTGTCGGCAAGCTGATCTCGCCCGGTGCGATCATTCCTGTAGGCATCATCACCGCCATTGCAGGTGTTCCGATGTTGATGGCTGTGATCCTGACGCTCAAACCAGCGGGGACGAGATGACCCTAAGTGCCAACCTGCCTGCCGCATTCAAGGGGCGCACCCAAATCCTGCATCCATTGCAAATTGAAGTCCCCGCGGGCCAAGTGCTCGGAGTGATCGGCCCGAACGGTGCTGGAAAATCCACTCTTCTGCGCAGTCTTGCCGGTATCGAGAAACTGCACGCGCATTGGAACGGTGTGACGCTACCCCGAGACCAGATCGGTTACATGCCGCAAGCCTTTCAGACGAACGTGCGTCTGTCGGTGTTGGAGGCCGTTCTTCTCGGCAAGCGCGAAGCCCTTGGCTGGCGCGTTGCCCCGGCCGATCTGGACGCGGCGGCAAGGGTATTGTCAGAGCTTGGGTTGTCCCATCTGGAAGACCGTAACGTGGACCGGCTTTCCGGCGGCCAGCAACAAATGATCTGCGTGGCGCAACGTCTTCTCCGCGCACCCCGTCTCTTGATTTTAGACGAGCCGACATCGGCGCTCGACCTGCACCACCAACTGGTGATCTTGCGGCATCTCAAGACCGATACACAGAACAGGCAAGCAGCCACCATCATGGCATTACATGACCTGACACTAGCGGGCCGGTTTTGTGATCAACTTCTGGTGCTGAAGAATGGCAAGGTTGTCGCTTTCGGCCCGAAACATGATGTCCTCTCGGAACAGCGCGTCGCCGAATGCTGGAACGTGTCGGTCGAGGTGATGCAAGCGCGGGACGGGTGTCCTGTGATCGTACCTCACGAACATGGTTTGGCGGTCGGAAAGCGAACATGACGAACGTCAACTCTGGGCAACCCCAGAGTAGTACAGGACGACGTCGCAATCGCTTGGTTTGATGAGTTCCTCTCCGTCCGTTGGACAGTATCTGGGGGTGACTCAAGCTACTCTTTGCACCTTCTGGCGAGGTTGCGGCGCATTTTTCTCAGCCAATAGACCACATCAAGTGGCCTACCACCAAGGTCTGAGTGTGGCCGTTGGAGGGTATAGAAAGCCATCCGTTTTGTGATGCGTACCTTTGTTTTCAACCCGGCCTCCTAGGCGTGCAGGTAGACGCATTTGCATTTCAGGGTCCGTCAGAGCCGCTCGATGAAGATGTTTTCGAAGAACCCGCCGGCCCCATCCATCGAGATGCGAACACTGGATAGGTACAGCCTGTCAGTACAGGCGAAGGACGTGAACTGGCTGCCCCATCCGTATTCATGTTCTCAGCCGGACCACTGGCCTTTTGTATTGCCTCGTTCTGCACTCCGACACAGATTTCGACCTCCAGCGTGTTCGATTTCCGCGACATTGCCCCGCACTTTGCGGCACTCTCTTATGCGACATCAACTCGCCTGTAGATGCGCCGGAAATATCCGACCCAGAAGCTGCTCTGGCTTTATGTCCCAAAAACGCTTTTTCGCAGGCCACAAAGTTGCATGGAGACTGAGTCGGTTGGTCGAGCAAAGAGCGATATGCGCAGGGGCAAGGTTTCAGTATCCCCATTACACACGAGTAAGGCACCGCTTTGGACTTCGCTATAGACAAGGCTCATCGGTAACCAAGCCAGAGCAAAACCCATCAAGACTATTTCCTTGATGCCGACGGTAAAGGCGCTCTCGGCAAAGATTGCACCCGTATGGCTGGAATAGGAGGTGCTTGCCCCGGCGAGCATTTCGGCGAAAAAGGTCCCGGGGGGATAGCGGATCATCGGTGTATCTGGCGGAGCGACCCCCTTGGGGCTTAAGGCAAAGCGCAGTGGTCCGCCAACCACAGGGACAAGCCTGTCCCGGCCCCAAGTCGCACGGACAATACTGTCATCGAAGGGCATCGGAGCACCGCCATCGCGCTCATAGCACATCAGCAGCGAGGCCTCACCGCTCAGGAACAACGAGATGCAATCATTATGGTTCGCGGCTCTGAGGCGAAAATCGACACCTTGGTGCTCTGCGCGCGCACCGGCTGCGAAATCGGGAAAGATCGAAACGATCAATGAATGCTGTGCCGCGACCGTCACGGTCGATCTGCCGGGTTCATATCCGGCGATGCGCTGGCGAAATGCCTGAATGTGGCCCGCCAAAGCCTGAAGCTCGGTTGTGTTTTCGGACAGGGCCGGTTCGATGTCCACGCGATTGGCGGCACGCTTGACGATCGGACGACCCAGCCAGTGTTCGAAGCTTTGAATACGTCGTGAAAAGGCCGGTTGCGTGATGTTCCGGCGCTGTGCGGCACGGCTCATATTGCCTTCTTCCAGAAGCACAAGAACGTCGTCGAAGATGCTTAGGTCCATTAACTCTCCTTTACCCATACCCTTAGTATGAGCACTCTAAGAGAATAGCATTTTCCAATGGCATTAAAGGGAGTTTAGCCTTGGCTTTACATTGGGTGAGGGATTTATGGACAATGCAGGCGTTTCCGCGACGGTTCAGCGAAGCCAGCAGCGCGTTTGGCCTTCTGTCGCGCGCAGAAAGGACCTGGCAAGCGCGCTTGCGGCCTTTCCCAGAGTGCGTCTTGGGCATTTCCCGACACCACTAGAACCCATGGACCGTCTGACCGAGCATTTGGGCGGACCCCGCTTCTGGGTAAAGCGCGATGATTGCACAGGCTTGTCCTCAGGCGGCAACAAGACCCGCAAGCTCGAGTTCCTGATGGCAGACGCATTGGGAGAGGGTGCGGATACGATCATTACCCAAGGCACCACCCAATCCAATCACGCGCGCCAGACAGCAGCTGCGGCGGCACGACTGGGCATGGCCTGCCATATCCTACTCGAAGATCCGACCGGCTATGCCGACCCAGAATACACGCTGAACGGAAATGTGTTTCTTGACCGGCTTCATGGCGCAACAGTGGCCATGCGGAGGAGCGGCGCCGACATGGCGGCAGAGATGGAGCTTCTGGCGGTAGAACTTCGCGCCGCCGGCCGGAAGCCTTATGTCATTCCGGGAGGAGGCTCGAACAGCACCGGTGCTCTTGGTTACGTGAATTGCGCCTTGGAACTTTGCGAACAGTCCGCGACCATGGGGTTGAAGATCGATGCATTGATCCATGCCACGGGCAGCGCTGGCACCCAAGCGGGCTTGGTGGCTGGCCTTGCGGCGCTGGAAAGTGACATCCAGCTTCTCGGAATTGGCGTTCGGGCACCTCAGGACAAGCAGGAAAGCATGGTCTTTGAGCTTGCGAAACGCACCGGTGCACGCATCGGCTATGGAGAGGCCATCCGTCGTGAAGATGTAAGGGTCAACTGCGATTACGTGGGTGCGGGATATGGTATTCCCACGCAAGGCATGGTCGAAAGCGTCAGGCTTTTAGCAGAGCTTGAAGGTCTGCTGTTCGATCCGGTCTATTCCGGCAAAGGGCTTGACGGTCTGATTGATCTGACCCGAAGGGGCGCCTTTGGCGACATGCAGAATGTCGTATTTCTGCATACCGGCGGATCTGCCGCGCTCTTGGGATACCCCGAGGCGTTTGATCTACCGGGCTACCAGATAAACTAACCATCAACGAAAAGAGGGAGAACTTGACCATGGACTTTAAACTTGCCCGCCGCCTGCTTGCTGTCGCGGCTTTGACAACAGGGCTGGCACCTGCCGCTATCTGGGCCCAGGACCTGACGGGAACGCTCGCCAAGATCAATGACAGCGGAGAAATCGTGATCGGTCACCGCGAAAGCTCGGTGCCATTTTCCTATCTGAATGATCAACAGCAGCCCGAGGGCTATTCCATCGACCTCTGCATGAAGGTGGTCGAAGAGGTCGAAAAAACGCTCGGCAAGGACATCGAAGTCCGCTATGTGCCCGTCAACCCCAAGACCCGTATCGCGCTGATGGCAAACGGCACAATTGATCTGGAATGTGGATCCACAACCAACAATTTGACGCGCCAGCAGCAGGTTGAATATTTGCCCGTGACCTTCGTAACCGGGACCAAGATCCTGACCCGAAAGGGTTCAGGCATCACGTCGGTTGCCGATCTCGACGGTAAATCAATCGCGCTGGCACAGGGCACAACCAATGAGCGCGCTGTCAAAGCAGCGGTAGAGGCCCTAGGGCTAGAGGTGAAAATCCTGCCGGTACGCGACCATGCCGAAGGCATGCTCTCGCTTGAGACTGACCGCGTTGATGCCTACTCCACAGACCACATTCTGCTGTTCGGTTTGATTGCCAAGTCCAAGACACCGGATGAATTTACCGTTGTCGGTGATTTTTTGTCCTTCGATCCTTACGCGCTGATGGTCCGTCGTGACGACAGTGCCTTTGAACTTGTGGGCAAGACCGCGCTTGCCAACGTGTTCCGCTCGGGCGAGATCAACGAGATCTATTCAAAGTGGTTCGACCCGATGGGCGTGCCTGCCGACCCGCTCCTGCAGGCCGCATTCCAGCTTGGAGCCCTGCCTGAGTAAAGGATCTGCGGCCCGTTCGTGACCGGGCGGGCCGCGCAATTTCGGGGGACCGGCCAAGATGAATTATAACTGGAACTGGAGCGTTCTTTGGGAACCGGAATATTTCGGCTGGCTCCTGAGTGGCCTTGGCTGGACCGTGTCCGTAGCACTCTGCGCTTGGGTGATCGCTTTGGGCGTGGGATCGCTGGTGGGCGTGGGCCGAACCCTGCCCAACAAAGTGGTGAGCACACTCTGCACCGCCTATGTCGAACTGTTCCGAAACGTGCCGCTGCTGGTGCAAATGTTCATCTGGTATTTCGCCGTCCCCGAGATGTTGCCCGAGGATGCCGGGCGCTGGATGAAGCGCGAGATGCCGCAACCCGAGTTTGTCACGGCAGTTGTGGCCTTGGGCCTCTATACCGCAAGCCGCGTGGCAGAACAGGTGCGTGCCGGGATTGAGGCGGTGCCATCTGGTCTCAAATCTGCGGCAACCGCACAGGGTATGGGCGTAGCACAGGTCTACCGATACGTTCTTTTGCCGATTTCTTTCCGCCTGATCGTGCCGCCAATGACATCGGAATTTCTGACTGTCTTCAAGAACTCGTCGCTCGCGCTTACCATCGGGCTGCTTGAATTGACGGCGCAGAGCCAGCAGATCGCGGAATACACATTTCAGAGTTTCGAAGCTTATACGGCCGCCACCGTCATCTACGTGTTCATCGCCCTCTGCGCCACAATCGTCATGACCGTCCTCGAACGCTACACGCGCATTCCGGGCTACGTTGGCAAGGGGAACTGAGATGGGCGATTTTGATTTTGGCGTCATCCTGAACAACCTGCCGTTCCTCTGGCAGGGTTTGCAACTCAGCTTATGGCTCACCTTTCTTGCGGTGTTGGGCGGTATCGCTTTAGGCACGTTGCTCGCGCTGGCACGGCTCTCGGGGATCAGACCGCTGGCGATATTCGCTGCGGCCTATGTGAACCTGATCCGGTCCGTGCCCTTGATCCTCGTGATTTTCTGGTTCTACTTCCTTGTACCTCTGGCAGTCGGTCGGCCGATCGGCGGCTTCTATTCAGCGCTCATCGCCTTTGTCATGTTCGAGGCCGCCTATTATTCAGAGATCATGCGGGCCGGCATTCAGAGCGTTAGGACGGGTCAGGTGCACGCAGGTCAGGCCACAGGCCTAGGCTACTGGCAGATTCAGCGCTATATCGTGCTGCCGCAGGCATTCCGAAACATGATCCCAATCCTTGTAACACAAGGAATCATCCTGTTTCAGGATACCTCATTGGTCTTTGTCGTATCGCTGCGCGACCTGATGACTGCCTCTTCCATCGTGGCCCGGACCGAGGGCCGCCTCGTTGAAATGTATCTCTTTGCCGCGCTCGTTTACTTCGTGATCTGTTTTTCAGGTTCGCTGTTCGTGCGTCGGCTTCAAGCGCGGATGACGACATGATCGAAATGAAGAATGTGAGCAAGTGGTACGGGGACTTTAAGGTTCTCACCGATTGCACGACAAAAGTTGCAAAGGGCGAGGTCGTGGTGGTCTGCGGACCCTCTGGCTCGGGAAAATCCACCCTTATCAAATGTGTAAACGGGCTTGAACCAGTTCAGGAGGGGCGGATCGTCGTGGATGGTGCCGAAGTGACAGGCAGCGGCACAAAACTGACCAAGCTGCGCGCCAAGATCGGCATGGTGTTTCAGCATTTCGAACTTTATCCCCACATGAGCGTGCGCGATAATCTATGCCTTGCGCAGGAAAAGGTGTTGGGGCGGACGCGCAAGGAGGCGGAGGAGAGATCCGAGACGCTCTTGACACGCGTGGGAATGATTGACCACGTCGCCAAATATCCCGGTCAGTTGTCGGGCGGTCAGCAGCAGCGCGTCGCCATTGCACGGGCTCTTGCCATGGATCCGATTGCGATGCTCTTTGATGAACCGACTTCAGCGCTTGATCCCGAGATGATCAAGGAAGTTCTGGACGTTATGGTGGGACTGGCCCGTGACGACGGCATGACCATGATGGTGGTCACTCATGAGATGGGCTTTGCGCGCAAGGTCGCAGACCGTGTCGTATTCATGGATGCGGGGGCCATCGTCGAGGATCGTCCAACGCAAGAGTTCTTCGATGAGCCGGAAAGTGAGCGTGCCAAGGATTTTCTCTCAAAGATTCTGCAACATTGAGAACGCGGCGATACCGCCTTTCCGTATCCGACCTTGGAAGAGAGCAAAGGGGCGGGGGAATGTGTCGACGACTGTCAGGATGCCTATGTTGTCCGTAACCGAATGACTTGGAGAAGGCGGTGTGATTTTGGTCTGGAGGACGCCGGCTGTGTTGGTTGATGGTATGCTGCTTGGCGCTGATGAATCAAGCGGCAGTTCTGAATGGTCTGTGCCTTGAATTTCTCCCTTTCTGCCAGGATTGCGGGACCGCGCCCGAAGTAAGCATCGGCAGGTGTCAGATTGCCGAGGCTTTCGTGATATCGGCCGTGGTTGTATTGCTCGATGAAGGCGGTTATCGCCGCTTCGAGTTTGCCCTCCAGGGAGTGATTTTCGAGGGGCATGCGTTTCTTTTGGGTCTGGTGCCAGTGCTCGAACTCGCCTTACGTCTGGGGATGGTTGGGGGCTCCGCGCATGTAAGCCATGCCGTTCTTCTCGAGATATCTGGCGAGATCGCCCGCGATGTAACAGAGGCCGTTCTCACTGAGCCGCTGCGGCTTGTGCAGCACCGTGACGCTGTCATATCCTCATGCGGCCTGCCTCTACCCGCTTCGTCAAACAAAAACAACTTGGCGATACCCGCCGCCATTGACCGCGCACCGGGTGGTGCAGCGATCGAGTTCAATCGAGGTTGCTGGCCGATGACCTGCGTGGATTTTGCATTTCAGTCGCCGACCGCGTGAACCGCGCGCGATGTGCCGCGCAGGATACATTCCAACGGACAGCGGACGCGAAAATGATCATCGCTTGCACCTGTGATCAGGTCGGTGAAGCGCTCGCCAGCAATCTCTCCAATAGTACGGGCGGGTATACGGATAGTGGTCAGGCCCGGCTCCATCTCGCTTGACCCTTTGAAATCCCCGATGCCAATCACCGAAATATCCTCAGGGACGCGCAGGCCGCAGCTTTGCGCACCATAGATTACACCTTGGGCAATCACATCATTACCGCACAAGAGCGCAGACGGACGATGCGCCCGGCGCAAGAGATCCTGCGCCACCTGTTTGGCCTGCGCAATGCTATAGGGGGCCTCCCATTGCCAATCCGCGATCAAGGGAATGCCCGCTGCCAACAATCGCTCCCGGGCCCCCCAGAGGCGGGCACTTGCCCGGTCATTGCCTTCCGGACGTGGAAAGACCAGCCCGATATCGCGATGCCCAAGCTCAAGCAGATGATCGGCGGCGATGCGCCCCGCCTCGCGATTGTCCGCCCCGACACAGGGCAGCAACGAGTCGGGAGCATAGTTCCAGAGCGCCATCGCGGGCGTCCCCTGCTGCTCCAATAGCCGAAGGCTGGCGTCCGCGTGTTCCAACCCAACCAACGCAATGCCATCCACACGATGTTCCATCAGCTTGCGCATCATCGCATATTCGCGGTCGAGGTCATAGGAATGCGACGCGATGAGCAGGGTAAAACCGGCCCGGTCGATGGAATCGGAAAAGGACTGGATCACTTCGGCAAAGATCGCATGGTCAATGGTTGGCACGATCAGACCGATGGTAGCGTTACGCCGTCCATGCATCGACTGAGCGGCGCGATTGCGGATGTACCCCAGCTTTTCCACCGCGCGGGTAATGCGTTTACGAGTGGCCGGGCTGACCAGACCGGGGTGGTTGAAACTGCGCGACACCGTCGACGGCGACACTCGCGCAGCCTTTGCCACAGCAATGATATCGACCTTTTCATTCATTTTCTCAGACACTTAAACCACCATTTCATGGATTTTATGAAAACATTTGCATTACTATTTTCATCACTTACCGTTAGACTTCAACCGGCGGTATTGCCCGGAACCGCAACGGGAGGTGCGCGTTGGAGTTCATCTACTACTTCGGAGAAGTCTTTACGCCGATGGCTTTCATGCTGCTTGTGGGCGGCACCATTGGCGGGCTGATTCTTGGGGCAACCCCCGGTCTCTCGCCGACCATGGCGGTGGCGCTGCTCATTCCGTTCACCTTTCGGCTTGAGCCTGCGCATGGCCTGATCCTGCTGGGGGCGGCCTATACCTCGACCGTTGCAGGCGGCGCAGTCAGTGCGATTCTGCTCAAGATACCCGGGGCTCCTGCCAATATCGCAACCACGTTGGACGGGCATACGATGGCCACGCAGGGACGTGGCGCGGAAGCGTTGCAACTTTCCTTTCTGTCCTCGGCAGCCGGGGGCGTCTTTGGCGTTCTGCTGTTGATATTTCTCACGCCGATGCTGGCAAAATGGGCGCTGGCCTTTGGTCCCTCGCATCTCTTTTGGCTGGCCATTCTGGGTGTGACGGTGATTGGCACGCTGGACACCAATTCGGTGGTCAAGGGGCTGCTCTCGGGCTGCATGGGGATGTGGCTGGCCACCATTGGGTTTGACGACATCATGGGCGCGCAACGCTTTATCGTGCATCCGTCGCTGGCGGGGGGGATCAGCATCGTGCCTGCCTTGATTGGCCTTTTTGCAATCCCGCAAGTGCTCGCGATGTTCGCGCGCGGACGTCAGCCGGTGGGCAGTGATGTGATCGCAGTGCAAAAACACCCCATCGGCAAGGCGATGCGCGAGATGACCCGTCGCTGGCGTGCGCTCGGCATCGGCACCGCCATTGGTTCCATCATCGGCCTCATTCCGGGCATCGGGGGACAGATTGCCGGGCTCGTCGCCTATGATCAGGCCAAGAAATTCAGCTCCGAGCGCCAGAAATTCGGCAAAGGCCATTCCGAGGGCGTGATTGCAGCCGAAAGCGCCAACAACGCCATGGTAGGCCCGTCACTGGTGCCGCTCCTTACGCTTTCAGTGCCCGGCAGCCCGACAGCGGCGGTGCTCCTAGGCGGCCTGCTGATCCACGGAATCTTTCCAGGGAGCGACCTTTTTGACAACCACCCGGATGTCGCCTGGACCTTCATCAACTCGATGCTGATCGGGCAGGTGTTGATGTGCATCTTTGGCCTTTACGTGGCGGGCCTTGCCGCGCGCGTGGCACAGGTGCCGCAATATGTGATGGCTGCGGTGGTTCTGGGGCTGGCTGTATTTGGCTCGTACTCTGTCCAGAACTCGATGGGCGATGTCTATGTGATGGCCGCATTGGGCATCGGCATGTTCTTTCTGGAACGGTTCGGCTTTACCGCCGCACCGCTCGTGCTGGGTCTTATCCTTGGGCCGATCGCCGAGGCCAATTTTACCCAAGGATCGATGATCGCCGACGCCACCGATGGGCGGTTCAGCTATTTCTTCGGCGGCACGCTGAATATCGTGCTGATCCTTATCGTGATCGCCTCTGTCGCCTATTCCGCCTGGATGGAAGTTCTGCAACGTCGTCAGGATCGGGCCGATCAGGCCAATGAGGCCAAGGCATGAGACAGTGGCAGCATATCATCCCATCCGGCGCCATTGCCGCACTTGGCCTTTGGGTCTGCTATGTCAGCTTTACCCAGAAACCGACGCAGGCTTTTCTATTTCCCCGGCTGATTTCCAGTGTCTTTGTCGTACTGGCGCTCTGGACCTTTGGCCGGGCGCTCTTGGGCCTTTCTCGTGCCGGCACCGGGATTGGCAGAACGATGTTTCTCAATATTCTGCCGGGCCTGCTGGTGGCGGCGGTCTACATCTTTTGGGCGGCAGAGGCGCTCGGGTTCTATAGCGGCAGCGCCCTCGCCTTTTTCACGCTACTCAGCCTCTACGATCCCGCGTCCCACGGCGAGGTCAAAAGTTGGATCCGCCGGATCGTTATCACGGCCGGATTCATCCTCGTGATGTATCTGCTCTTTGCCAAGCTGCTCAGCGTTTTCACACCGCGAGGCCTGTTTTTCTAAAACTGCCGGAACAATTCAGACATTCAAAAACCAAGGGAGGAGAAGACCATGACCAAGATACTCAAAGGGTTGGCAACGGCCCTATTGCTCGCGGCGTCCCCCGCTGTGGCGCAGGACTATCCAGACCGCCCCGTGATGATGATGGTCAGCTACGGCGCGGGTGGGGCCACCGATTTCCAGGCACGGATCGTGACCATGACCGCCGGAAACGAGGATGCGCTTGGCCAGCCCATCGCCATCATCAACAAGCCCGGCGCAGGCGGGCGCGTTGGCTGGAACTGGCTGGCGACACAGGCCGAGGCGGATGGCTATACGTTGGGGGCCTACAACATTCCCCATTTCATCGCGCAATCGATCGAAGGTGGTGTCGAATACAGCGTGGATAGCTTTGAGCCGATCGCCAATTGGGGCGCGGACCCGGCAGTCTTTATCGTGGGCGCGGACAGCCCGTTCAACTCGATGCAGGATGTGGTGAACTGGGCCAAGGAAAATCCCGGAAAACTGACCTTTTCCGGCGCCGGTCTGTTCGTGGGGCACCATATCGCGGCCCTGCAGCTCGAAGCTGCCGCAGACGTCAAACTTGCCTATATCCCCAACAACTCAGGCGGGGCGGGCGCCATGAAGGCCGTGATCGCCGGGGAGGTCATGGGCGGTGTCAACAACCTGTCGGACGCTTATCGCGCCGCGAATGCGGGCAGCGTCAAGATTCTGGGTGTGTTCGATACCGAGCGCAGCAGCTTCCTGCCCGATGTGCCCACCTTGCAGGAGGCCGGGTATGACATTGACAACGCCAGCGTGAATTATCGTGGCATCATGGTTCCCAAAGGCACGCCCCAAGAGATCATCGACAAGCTGGCAGCCGTGATGCCCGCCATGTTCGGCAATCCCAGTGTCATCAAACAGATGGAGGCAGGCGGATCGCCGATCAAGATCATGACGCGGGACGAAGTGATCGAGATGTGGGCTGCCCGCCAGCAAACCCTGGAGAAGCTTTTGGCAGGGCTTTGATCCTGCAGCAAAGCCCGCATCAGCAGGGCAGCCCCGGGCATGCCCTGCGACCAACCCGACAAGGAACACCACATGAGCGTTGAAGGTGATATCGCCGCCGTCGAAGACGTGATGGCCAAGGCGCGAGCTGCACAACGGGCCTACGAGACTGGTGGGTCGCAAGAACTCTATGATCGCACCGCAGAGGCTGTGGCCTGGGCCATCATGGAGCCTGCCCGCAACCGCGCCCTGGCGGAGCTCTCGGTGGCCACCACCGGCATCGGCAATGTGCCCGACAAGATCACCAAGAACCACCGCAAGACGCTCGGGCTGATGCGCGACATCGCCGGGGCCAAGACCTTTGGTGTCATCCGCGACGATCCCGCAACCGGCATCACCGAAATCGCCCGCCCGATCGGGGTCATCGGTGCCGTGGTGCCCTCTACCAATCCGGGGGCAACCCCGGCCAACAACATCATCAACGCCCTCAAATGCGGCAATGCCATCGTGCTTTCGCCCTCACCCAAGGGGGTGCCCACCTGTGAGCGATTGCTAGAGCATATCCACGCCGAATTTGCCAAGATCGGAGCAAACCCCGATCTGGTGCAAATGGTGCCCGCGCCGGGATCCAAGGGCAAGACGCAGCGGATGCTGGAATTGTCCGACCTGGTGGTCGTGACCGGCAGTCAGGACAACGTGCGTCGCGCCTACACTTGCGGCACGCCCGCAATTGGCGTGGGCGCAGGCAATGTGACCGTGATCGTCGATGAAACCGCCAATCTGGCCGCCGCAGCCGCCAAGATCGCAGCCTCCAAGACCTTTGACAACGCGACGTCCTGCTCATCGGAAAATGCGGTTGTAGTAGTGGATGCGGTGTATGACGCCTTTGTCACGGCATTGGCCCGCGAAGGCGGCGCACTGGTTCCCGAGGCGGACTCTACGGATCTCGTGGCTCGACTTTGGCCCGACGGCCATCTCAACCGCGCGGTCATCGCACAGGACGCGCCGCGCATGATCGAGGCGCTTGGCCTCTCGGGGAAAGTGCCACAAGCAACACGCTTTGTCGCGGTCGAAACGCGCGGTATCGGGCCAGGGCATCCGCTTTCAGGTGAAAAGCTGAGCCTCGTTCTGGCACTCTACCGCGCCTCGGACTTTACGGATGCAACCAGTATCGTCGCGCGTATCCTCAACCATCAGGGCGCAGGTCATTCCGTTGGCTTGCACAGCACTGACGACGCCCGCGCACGCCACCTGGCGGCAACGCTTCCGACCTGCCGGGTGATCGTCAATCAGGCGCATTGCTTTGCAACAGGCGGTGCCTTTAACAACGGCATGCCCTTTTCCCTCTCGATGGGGTGCGGCAGCTGGGGCGGAAATTCCATCGACAACAATCTCAATTGGCGGCATTTTCTGCAAACCACCAAGATCGTGCGGGAAATTCCACCGCGAGAGCCCACGCTCGACGAGATCTTCCGCGCGTATTGGCAGGTGGCCGGACGATGAAGCTCCGCCGCGACACGCCCCCCAAAGGCACGCTGCGGGACTGGGTCGATGCCCGCGCCGAGGCCGGTGGCATGGCGCTGTCCTTTCCAGATGAAGGCACGGCGCTGGATTGGCCCAGTTTGCGCAACCGCGCACGGGCGATCGCTGCCCTCTTGACAGCACGGGGTATCGCCAAAGGGGAAAGTGTCGCCATCCTGCACCCCAACGGGCAGGCGGCGATCGAGGCGATTTATGGAACGCTCTACGGTGGCTTTCGCGCCACGATGATCAACCTCGTCGCCGGGACAGAGGCGATTGGCTATGCGCTCGACCATTCAGGGGCGCGGGTGGCGCTCGTTCATCCAACTCAGGAGAGCGTATTCCAGAGCGTAAACCCCGGCGGGCGCATTGCCATGTTGAACATGGCCGAGTCCGCGCCTGAAACCGTCCTGCATCCTGTCACCCCCGACGATCATGCTTTGCTGATGTATACCTCGGGCACCACGGGGCGCCCCAAGGGGGTTGTGCACACCCAAGCAAGCCTTCTGGCCGGGGGATGGACCACGACCATCGCCCATGATCTCACACCCGAGGATACGGGGCTTTGTGTCTTGCCCGTCTATCATATCAACGGACTTTGTGTGTCGGTCATGGGCTCGCTCGTGTCAGGGGGGCAGTTGGCCATGTGCGCGCGGTTCTCTGCAAGCCGTTTTTGGCAACAGGCCGCCGAGACGCGGGCCACTTGGTTTTCGGTCGTGCCGACCATCGTATCGCATCTGTTGCATGGGGAAACTGGACCAGACCCAGAGACCCGCAGACGGCTCCGGTTCGGGCGCTCCGCCTCCTCCCCTCTGCCGGTCGAGGTACATACGGCGTTTGAGGCCCGGTTCGATTTGCCTATTGTCGAGACGATGGGCCTTACAGAAACTGCGGCGCAGATCCTCTCAAACCCTCTTCCGCCCGGCACGCGCAAGATTGGCTCTCCGGGTATCGCCTATGGCAATCTGGCCGAGGTGGCAGGGCCGGATATGCGCCCGCTACCTCCGGGGCAAGAGGGCGAGATCATCGTCAAAGGCCCAAACGTCATGCTGGAATATCTGCGAAATCCCGAGGCCACGCGCGACAGCTTCACACCCGATGGCTGGCTGCGCACCGGCGACCTGGGGCGCAAGGACGCAGAGGGCTATTTCTTTGTCACGGGGCGCCTCAAGGAACTGATCATAAAGGGTGGCGAGAATATCGCACCGCGCGAAATCGACGAGGTGCTCTATGCCCATCCCGATGTGGTCGAGGCGGCGGCCTTCTCTTGTCCTTGCCCGCGCTACGGCGAGCGGGTCGAGGCGGCAGTTGCCCTAAGACCCGGCTCGACACTGACACCTGAGACCCTTTTGACGCTCTGCAAGGACCGTCTCGGGGCGTTCAAAAGCCCGGATCACATCCATTTCCTAGACGAGTTGCCCAAAGGGCCGTCGGGCAAAATTCAGCGTGTCAGGCTCAAGAGCCTGCTGGCTGGGGACCTGGAGCGCAATTCCTGACGACATTCTGAGATTTGGATGAGAAACGATCACACACGCAGCGCGTCACTGGGGGAGATACGCAAAGCGCGCAGAGCATTCAGGATGACGGCAACGTCAATCACCTCTTGCAAGAGGGCACCCTCAACCGGGCTGAGGTAGCCATAGGCAGCAGCGATCATGCCCACCACCGAAAGACCGATCCCGACGACAACGCTTTCAACCGCGATCCGGCGTGCCGCATGGGCAATCTCGATCCCCGACCCCAGCCGGTCGATATGGTCCACCAAAAGCACCACATCCGCCGCCTCGGCAGATGCGGCGGCCCCTCGCGCGCCCATGGCAACACCGACATCGGCAGCACTGAGAGCCGGCGCATCATTCACGCCGTCTCCCACCATCATCACCGGACCGCGCTTGCGTTCGGAAAGAACAAGCAGCACCTTTTGATCCGGCGTAAGACCGGCCCGTACCCCATCAAGGCCCAACCCCTCTGTCACGCGTTCTGCAACATCGGCGCGGTCGCCGGTCGCAAGCAGGATACGGCGCACCCCTTCGCGCCTCAGCCCGTTCAGCATCGCGCCGGCGCCGTCGCGCAGCGGGTCGGACATCACCAGATGCCCGGCCATATGGCCGTCAATTGCGACGGCAACCAAAACCGATCCAGCAGCCATGCTGGACGCATCGCCAGACACACGCCCGACAAGAGCCGCGACAAAGCCATCCCCCCCGACGATAACGGGGCGGCCTTCGACTCTGCCCACCACCCCCTCACCGGGCAGTTCCACCACCTCTGAGGGCACGGGCAAGCGCAGACCTTCTGCCTTTGCCGCCGCAACGACGGCTTGCGCCACGGGATGCTTCGAGGCCTGATCAAGGGCTGCGGCCATGCGCAGGATTTCTTGCTCGCTCGTGTCACCGTAACAGGCGATGGACACGATTTTTGGCCGACCATCCGTCAAGGTGCCCGTCTTGTCGAGGATCAAGGTATGAATGCGGGCCATCGTCTCCAGCGGTCCCGCTCCCTTGATGAGCACGCCGAAATGGGCGGCGCGCGAGAGGCCAGCCACCAATGCCACCGGAACAGCCAGGATCAAGGGACAGGGCGTGGCCACAACCAGCACCGCGACCGCGCGGATCGGATCGCCCGTGGACCACCACGCAGCAAAGGCGATGCTGACCGTCACCGCGAGAAAACCGAGAGACCACTTGTCAGCCAGCCGGGACATGGGCGCCTTGGACGCCTGCGCCTCGGCGACCAGCCTGACAATTCCGGCATAAGTGCTGTCCTTGGCCGGGCGCAGCGCCGTGAGGTCAAACGCCTCGCCCGCATTGGTGGCCCCGCTCATCGCCTCGGCCCCGCGCATCAGGCGCACCGGAAGGGATTCACCCGTCAGCGCCGACGTGTCGACAAAACCGGTCTCCGAGGCCAGAGCTCCATCAACCGGCACCACGTCACCTTGCCGGATCAGCAACCGATCGCCCGGTGCGATTTCGTCAATGGGAATATCCTCGAGCCCGTTGTCGCGATGCCGCGTCGCGGTTCGCGGCACGCGAGACAGTAGCGCATGCATCTCTCGCCGCGCGCGGCCCTCGGCGAAGCTCTCAAGAAAGGTGCCCCCCGAATACATCACCGCGACCACCGCCGCTGCAAGGGTTTCGCCAAACGCAAGCGCCGCCGTCATGGAGAGCGCCGCAACGATATCGAGGCCCACCTCGCCCCGGCTAAGGCTGCGCAGGATCTCGATCACAAGCGATGCAAGCACGGGCACGACCCCGGCAATCCAGACAAGGTTTGCGATGCGGGCCTGATCCGCAAGATAGAAGGCAAGTCCAATGACCAGACCGGCTACCGCCAGCAACAGCAGCGCGGTCTTGAGGCGGTCCGATCCGGTTTGTTCCATGCGACCTCGTTCTCCCCGGCGACGCACACACCTTGCGTAGCTCGCATGATCGCTCAGGTTATAGAGGCCGTCGAGCCCGCGTTTTAACGCAGGTTAGCCACGGCACCAGAAAGGACAATCCCGCTCAGAACGCGAAAGGCCCATCGCCATAGAGCAATGGCAGTTCGGTCCAGACCCCACCCATCCCCGTGTCGATCACGGCGCATCCCGTTGGGCCCGTCAGAAACCCGACCGGTGCCTCTTTGCGCACGTCCAGTGCAAAGGCACTGCAACAGGACGGGGCGGTCACGACCGGATGTCGCCCCAAAAGACCATGATAGACACCATGCACATGCCCGGCCAATACCCGAACCGGCGCATCATGTTGATCCAACACCGAGCGCAAGGCGTCAGGGTTCTCCAGCCCGATGGCATCCATGAAACGTATGCCGGTTCGCAGCGGCGGGTGATGCAGAGCAACAAGCGTCTGCCTGCGTCCCGCCGTGGACAAGGCCTCGGACAAAAGCACGAGACTTTCATCGCGCAGAGTACCGCCGCCCTTACCCTCGATCAACGTATCGAGGCCGATAACGCGCGTGTCTCCGATATCCGCGACCCAGTCGATCTGGCCAGTTGGCCTTATCTCGGGCAGGTCGGAAAACGCAGCCCTGAACGCTTCTCGATCATCGTGATTGCCCGGCACCACCAGCAATCTCTGCCCCAATCGCTCGAGTTGCTCGCGTGCAACTCTGTAACTCTCGGCACTGCCATCATCACTGATGTCGCCGGTCACAAGCACCGCATCCACGGGCCCGATGGCTTCAAGCCGGTGAATGAGCGTGTCTACAGCCCCCCGAAAAAGACGGGCAGTGTCGAGTTGACCCGAGACCAGCAGACCCTCTGGCACAATGTGAAGGTCGGTCAGGTGAAGAAACCGCGCCATGTTTACTTGATCCCCGCGCGCAAGAAGGCCTGTACGAACTGTCTTTGAAAGACAAGGAAGGCGACCAGCAATGGTGCAACTGACATGATCGTTGCCGCCGAAATCACGCTGATGTTCACGCCGTTCTCGGGCGCGCCAAAGATCGAAAGCCCCACTGTGAGCGGTCGGGTATCCGGCGAATTGGTGACAATCAACGGCCATAGGAAGTTGTTCCAATGGGTCGAAACCGATACCAGCGCATAGGCCAGATATGTGGGCCGCGCGAGCGGCACATAGACCCGCCACAGGATACCGAACCAGCCGCAACCCTCGACGCGCGCCGCCTCGTGCAGTTCGATCGGCACGCCCTTGAACGCCTGACGCATGAGGAAAATGCCAAAGGCCGATGCCATATAGGGCATGCCCACCCCAAGGATCGTATCGAACAGCCCGAGACGCGAAATCATCACGTAATTCTCGACAATCAAAACTTCGGGCAGAATGAAAAGCTGCATCAACACCAGAAGAAACACGATGTCACGCCCCGGAAAGCGCACCTGCGCAAAGGCAAAACCCGCCAGCGTTGTCACGAAGAATTGCCCGATCAGGATGACGGTCACCAGAAGGAAGGTGTTGAGAAAATACCGCAGCCAAGGCGCACCGGCCCAAGCGGTGCGGAAATTGTCCAAGGTCCACGGCGCGGCAATGTTGAAATTCACCGCATCCGACGTGGTGTGAAACGCCGCCCAGACGGCAAAGACCAGCGGCGAGATCCAGATCACCGCCAGCAGCAGCGCGCCAAAGGTCTCGATATGTCGCATAAGGCCGCTCATTGGTAATGGGTCCGCTTGTCGAGAATGGTGAACTTGACGCCCGCCACCACGCCCAGCACCAGCAGGATCAGGATAGTCATCGCCGCCGCCTGAGGCGCGTCGAAAAAGGCGAATGCCATTTCCCAAATATAATAGAGGATCAGTTTCGAGGCGTCATTCGGGCCGCCCTTGGTGAGAATGAAGAGATGGTCGATCAGCTTGACCGAGTTGATCAGTGCGTTGACCATGATGAAGAGTGTCGTGGGCATTAAGAGCGGCAACACGATCCGGCGGGTGTAGGTAAAGCGGCTGGCCCCCTCGATATCGGCAGCCTCCTTGAGGTCCTCGGGAATGGTCTGAAGCGCGGCGAGATAGAAGATCATGAAGAACCCCGCCTCTTTCCAGATCGTCACGATGATCACGGCCCAAAGTGCCGTCTCCGGCTGGCCAAGCCAATTGACAGAGGGCAGCCCAAAGAGCGCCCCGATCTGATCCAGAACCCCCAATCCCGGCGTGTAAAAGAACAGCCAGAGATTAGCAGCGGCGATCATCGGCAGCACGGTCGGCGTGAAATAGGCGGTCCGAACAAAACCGCGCGCCGGGATCTTGGAATTGGCCCATAGCGCCATGCCAAGGGCAATCGCGATGGAAACGGGGATCGTGGCGCCCGCATAGATCAGGTTGTTCGTGACGACCTTCCAAAAGGTCGGATCGGCGAAGAGATCCGCGTAATTTTCCGTCCCAACGAATTCACTGGGTTTGCGCCGTGTTTCCCGGCTGAAAAGGCTGGTCCAGAGCGTCGCCAACGACGGATAAAAAGCGAAGGCCGTCAGCAAAATCGCGGCAGGGGATAGCAGAAGCCATCCGTAAATCGCCTGTCTGCGGCGTTCGATATTCACATGCTGCGCCATGTTCGGCCTTTTTAGAGTTCAATGTCGACGCCGGACCAAGCCCGACGCCGACAAACGGGACGTCCGGTCAGAAATTACCGGTAGTCTTTCAACAGCCGCTCGGCGGCCTCTTGTGCCTCGGCCAAGGCATCGGCAGGCGCCTTGCCGCCCGTCAATGCCGCCTGAATGGCGTTGTTGAGCCCATCGCGCACGCGCGCCGTCTCGAAGGTCGAGAATTCGGCAACGGCGTTTTCAAGCTGGTTGCGCGCGACAAGAGCCGGCGGGAACTCTGCTGTATAGGCCTTGAGCGCTTCGGTGTCATAGGATGCGGGCGACACACCCATATAGCCGGTGGCAATCGACCATTCTGCGGCCTGTTCGGGCGCGGTCATGAACTCGATCAGCTTGAGCGCTGCGGCCCGCTCTTCTTCAGTCGTGTCCTGAAAGACATAGAAATTGCCCCCACCGGTGGGTGAGCCGGGCCGCACATTCGCCGGAAGCACCGACACCCCGAAATCAAAGCTGGCTTCTTTCTTGACCGCCGTCAGGTTGCCGGTCGAATGCCACATCATTGCCGTCTGACCTTCGAGAAAGGCCTGACGCAGCGTGCCCCATTCCACCGTCCCTTCGGGCATGATGCCATGCTCGGTCGAGAGCGATTTCCAGAATTCCAAGGTCTCGACAACCGCGGGGTCGTCAAAATAGGTCTCCAGCCCGTCACTGGACATCAGTTCCTTGCCATTCTGAATGGCGAGCGCTTGGAACATCCAATAGGGATAGCCGGTCGAGGGGATCATCAGACCATAGGTGCCATCTTTGGTCAGGGCCTTGCCCATGCTCACCATCTCGTCCCAGGTGGCCGGGGGCGCCTCGGGATCAAGACCTGCGGCACGGAACATATCCTTGTTGTAATAGGCCACGATGGTCGAACGCTGGAACGGGATACCCCATGTCTTGCCCTCGATCCGGCCGTTGGCCATCAATGCGGGATAAAAGCTGTCGAGCCAGCCTTGGTCCACACCTTCGATATCCTCAAAGGCGACAATCTTTTCCTGCTCGATCAGGTCATAGGCGTCGATCGAAAAGAGCACCGCCAATTGCGCGGGCTCACCCGAGGCCATGGCCGAAAGCGCGCGCACGCGCGTGTCATCGTAATTGCCCGAATAGATCGCGTTGACCTTGATATCCGGGTTGGCCTCTTCGAACTTGGCGACGATGCCATCCACGACCTCGGTCAGCGCACCGCCAACCGCAATCGGGTAATACATCGTCAACTCGGTCTGCGCCGCGACCGGAGCGGCGGTCAGAGCGGCCAGGGCACTTGCTAACGTCATGTTTCTGATAGTGTTCATGATTTTCTCCCAGGAATTATACATGGTCGTTCAAACGTGACATCAAACCGTCACGCCATTCGGATGCCGAAGCCTGTTTCCCTCTGCGTCGAAGAAATGCAGGTCCTCATCGGCAAATTCTATTTCGAGGTCCTCGCCCGCCGGAATGTGCCGCAGGCCCGGCATCGAAATCGTAAGCCCGCGCGTGCCCGGATGCGTCAGACCCACAAAGGTCTCCGATCCCAGGAACTCACACTCTGAAACCCGGCATTTCAGCCGCCCCTTGCCCGGCGCGGCCAATCGCAGGCTTTCCGCACGCAGGCCGATCATTGTCGCGCGCTCGAAACCCGGCAGCATCGCACTGTCGATCAGCGCCATCGGCGGTGCGCCGACGAATTCCGCGACAAAGGTATTGGCTGGGCGGTAATAGAGATCCTCTGGCGCGCCGGATTGCTGGATGCGCCCATCCCGCATCAGCACGACGTGATCGGCCATGCTCATGGCTTCGGTCTGATCATGGGTCACATAGACAACGGTGATGCCCAGATCGAGTTGCAGCTTCTTGATGTCCTTGCGCACAGACGCGCGCAGCTTGGCATCGAGGTTCGACAGCGGCTCATCCATCAGGCAAAGCGGCTGGTTCGCCACGATAGCACGGGCAAGGGCCACGCGCTGTCGCTGGCCACCTGACAACGCACCGGGCTTGCGCGCCTCATAGCCCAAAAGCCCGGTGATCTCGAGCGCGCGCTTGAGCTTCTCGCGCCGTTCGGCGGCCGGTACGCGGCGCACTTTGAGGCCAAACACCACATTCTCTGCAACGCTCAGATGCGGAAAGAGCGCGTAGGATTGAAACACCATCGACAGATTGCGCTCTGACGGCGCGGCTGTGGTCACGTCCTTGCCGTCGATGATGATCCGCCCCTCGTCCGGCAACTCCAACCCCGACAGCAGCCGCAGCGTGGTCGATTTCCCGCACCCGGACGGACCAAGCAGCGCAACAAACGACCCACGCGGGATGGACAGGGAAACGCCCTCGACACCAAGCTGCCCATTCCAGCGCTTGGCGACATTCTGCACCTCGACGAACGTATCCGGCATCACTCGGCATCCTCTGCAAAGGTGATGCGGTCGCCCAATTGCTCGACCAGCCCGCCAAACGGCGCGGCTGGCGGACGGTCGCATACGATGTGGTCGATCCGTGCGATATTGCCGCCAACGGCAGGGGCAAGGCGCCCGAACTTGCTGTGGTCGATCACAAGGATGGATTTCCGCGCGTTCTGCCACATGCGGTGGGTGGCGCGCACTTCGGCCTGATGAAATTCGAGCAACTCGCCCTCTGCTCCGATTCCCGCCGTTCCAAAGAGGGCGAATTCTGCGCGATAGCGATCAAAGAACTCGACCACCTCCTCGCCCACGAAATCGCGATCCGGCAGGCGGAGCTCGCCACCCGGAAGGATGATGCGGTTGGAAATCTCTTCACTCAGCGCCATCGCCGCGCTGAGATTGTTGGTGACGATGGTCAGTTCCTTCTTGCGATGCAGCGCCCGCGCCACGCTGAGAACAGTCGATCCGATGGAGATGAAAACGGTGGAACCATTCGGGATCAGCGCCGCTGCGGCATTGGCAATCGCGCGCTTGCCCACGAGATTCGTACCGGCCCGCTGATCGAACGGTGTGTTGCGCCTCCCCTCGGCCAGCTCGATACGTCCGTGCGAGCGTTGCAGCGTGTCGCCATCGCAGAGGATATCGAGATCACGCCGGATCGTCTGCATCGACACGCCAAACATCTCGGCAAGCGCGCCCACGCTCACCCCTCCCTGTTCCTGAACGACCTGTTGAATGAGGTCGTGTCGCCTGCTTTTCTTGGACGCCATTTCAGCCCCGTTGGTTTTGGTCGATTGTTGGACACGAAATGCAACAAAGCAACATTTTTCTACTCGAATCGCTTGCCGATTTTCGCCAACGCTTGCGCCATCTGATAAGAATCGCCTGTCTCGGTGGGGTTTTCCGATGTGCCCCCTGCTATCGCGGATATGTGACAGAGGTATGAAATGTCGCTTTGTTGTTTTGACTTTAATTTTTTTACTTACGTTGTAAGTTTTCCCCAAGCTGGAGGTCGCTCCAGCGCTGCGGCACACGCAGTTTGACCAAGCCAAGGGACCAGCCAAGCCGATGGATACTGCCGCAACCGTTTTCGACCGCTACGAGGCCGTGCGCCATCGCCTGCCTTCGGCCAGCCCTCCGGCCAGCACATCGCAAATCGCATCGCTGCACGATATTGCGGCCCATGCCGATGCCTTTGTCTTTGACGCCTACGGTGTGCTGAATATCGGCGAGGCGGCAATTCCCGGTGCCGCGCAACGCCTGCGGGAATTGCGCGAGATCGGGTGTCAGATTCGCATTCTCTCCAACGCGGCCAGCTACACGCATACAGGGGCCGTGACCAAGTTTCAGAAACTGGGCATGGGGGTAAAGGACCACGAGATCATCACCAGCCGCGACGCGACATTGGCGCATCTGGACGAGCGTTTGTGGGGATGCATCGCCGCACCACAAGACAACCTGTCCGACATTACGGCCCCCACACGGCGCCTCGTGGATGATCCCACAAGCTATGATCAGGTCGAGGGGTTCTTGTTCCTCTCGACCGAAGTCTGGTCCTTGGACAGACAGGCTTTGCTCGAATCCGCGTTGTTAAAGCGGCCAAGGCCCGTGATCATCGCCAATGCCGATCTGGTTGCCCCACGCGAACATGGCTTCTCTCTGGAACCCGGTTACTTCGGGCATCAACTCGCGGATCGCGGCATTCAGGATGTGCGGTTCTTTGGCAAACCATTTCCCGCGGTCTATGAGATGGTCGAGGCCTCGCTGCCCAACCTCTCACCCGAGCGCATCGTCATGTGCGGTGACACCTTGCACACGGATATTCTCGGAGCCGCATCACGGGGCTGGCAGACAGTTCTCGTGGAAAAGGACGGTCTCTTTTCGGGCCAAGACACCGGCGCCTATCTTTGCCAAGCCAACCTCTTTCCGACGTGGCGCCTGTCGCGCATCTGAGACAGGCGCAAACGCGCAAACCACGCCGTCCAAAGGAGGTTATTGCGCGTAATCCGAACCCTCAGCGTCCAGAATAGCCTTGAGTTCCGACAGGTGGCGCTCTGCCTGACCGGGGTAATCATCGAGTTCCTGCGCTGTCTTTTCTGCAACCGCGTCGGACAGCACCCGCAAGGGACGCCCGGTTTGCAGGGCGCGAATATAGGTCTCAGCGGCACGCTCGAAGTAATATAGCCTGTTAAACGTGTCCGCGACACTGTCGCCAATGACCATCACACCATGATTGCCCATGATCAGAACCTTGTGTTTCGGGTTGGTCAAAAGCCGCGCGCAACGCGCACCTTCATCTTCGAATGCCAGCCCGCCATAGCTCTCATCCACCACATGCCGATTGTAGAAGGTGGCGCAATTCTGGTCGATGGGCGGCAAACGGCTATCGGCGAGGCTGGCCAGAACCGTAGCGTGAATGGAATGCACGTGCATGGCGCAACGGGCATGGGCGCAATGCCGGTGCAGACCGCCATGCAGGCCCCAGGCGGTCGGATCAGGCGCATTCGGACCCTCCAGCGTTTCGGGATCATTGGCATCCACGACGATGAGGTCACTGGCCCGGATACGGGCAAAATGCATCTGGTTGGGGTTCATCAGGAACCGCGTGCCGTCCTCATTGATCGACAGGCTGAAATGATTGGCCACCGCCTCGTGCATGTTGAGGCGCGCCGTCCAGCGAAAGGCGGCCGCAAGATCGACGCGCTCTTGCCAGTGGTCCATGTTGGGGCGCAGATTGGTCACGTTCATGTCGTAGTCCTTTCAGTCTCGGTAAGGGGCCGCGAGGCGACCCAGGCATAACCATCAGGGCACAGGATGCAGCATTCGCGCAGCCCATGGGGTTTGTTGGTGGGGGGTTGAAGGATCATGCCGCCCGCACCCTTCGCGTGGGCGGCGGCAATGTCTGGATCTGTGTCGAAGAGGTGAATCGATGCCCCGGCCCCACGCGGCGGGCTCTCGGGCACAAGGCCAAGGATCGGATTGGCGGCATAGGTGTGATCTGCGTGGAGTTGCATCACCTGATCGCCATAGACCATGATCGCAAAATCCGCGCTGACCCGGTGGGCCATCATCTGAAAGACGCGGACGAGAAACGCCGCCTCGACGCGCACATCACGCACCAAGAGGTTCAGGCCAAGCCCGCGCAGCCCCGCGCCAAAATCCTGTGGTGAAACGCTCTCGTAATCCATTGATGCCCCTTTGACCGCAGCTTGATCATGCCCCCGGCGCGTGTCAACCTGAGACCATGGCGCAGGAGACAGGCATGAACATCCACACCCCCGACCGGATTGCCCCCGAGGCGTTCACAGAGGCGCGCGCGGCGGTGGACCGGCTCTGCCAGCTTTACGCGGCCAGCACGGACTTTCTCTGTAAGGCCTTCGCGCGGGCTCTGGCCGGGGATCTGCCGCAGGGCCGCGTGCGCGCCTTTTACCCCGAAATTCGCCTGACCACCGCAACCTATGCCAAGGTCGATAGTCGCCTCAGTTTCGGCCATGTCTCCAACCCAGGAACCTATGCCGCAACCATCACGCGCCCGGACCTCTTTCGCGCCTATCTGGAGCAGCAGATCGGCTTGCTCTTGGTCAACCATGGCGTCGGGGTGACAATCGGCCTCTCCGACACGGCGATGCCAGTGCATTTCGCTGTCGCAGGCGATGCGGGGTTGAGCGTGCCGCAAGAGGGCGCAGCCGAGTTCACCTTGCGCGATTACTTTGACGTGCCGGATCTTGCGACCACCAATGATGACATCGTCAATGGTACATGGACGTCGGGGCTGGATGGCGCGGCCCCACTGGCGCCCTTTACAGCGCAACGTGTTGATTATTCGCTGGCGCGGCTCAGGCATTATACCGCGACCGATCCCTGCCATTTCCAGAACTACGTTCTGTTCACCAATTACCAATTCTATGTCTCGGAGTTCGAGACCTATGCCCGGCGCATGTTGGCCGATAGGACAAGCGGCTATACCGCCTTTGTCAGCAGCGGCAATTCAGAGATTACCGGGCCGGACGATCCCCTTCCCACCCCTGAGCGTTTGCCGCAGATGCCCGCCTATCACCTCAAACGGGCGGATGGGTCCGGGATCACGCTGGTCAACATCGGGGTGGGCCCCTCCAACGCCAAGACCGCGACCGACCACATCGCCGTTCTGCGCCCGCATGCCTGGGTTATGGTGGGCCATTGCGCGGGTCTGCGCAATTCGCAGTCCTTGGGCGATTTCGTGCTGGCCCATGCCTATCTGCGCGAGGATCGCGTGCTCGATGCCGATCTGCCCGCCTGGGTGCCGATCCCCGCGCTTGCCGAAATCCAGATCGCCCTGCAAGAGGCGGTGGCGGCAGAGACGCAGTTGGAGGGGTTTGACCTCAAGCGCGTCATGCGCACCGGGACCGTGGCCAGCGTGGACAACCGCAACTGGGAACTGCGCGAGCAATCCGGCCCGGTGCAGCGCCTCAGCCAATCGCGCGCCATAGCGCTCGACATGGAGAGCGCCACGATTGCCGCCAACGGATTCAGGTTCCGGGTGCCCTATGGCACGCTGCTCTGTGTCTCGGACAAGCCTTTGCAGGGCGAATTGAAACTGCCCGGCATGGCTTCGGAATTCTACAAATCCCAGGTCTCACGCCACCTCATGATCGGGATTCGCGCGATGGAATCACTCCGCCGGATGCCGCTCGAACGCATCCACAGCCGCAAATTGCGCAGTTTTGAAGAGACGGCCTTCCTTTGACCCAACGGAAATCCGCACAAAATCCGGCAAAAGGGCTTGCTTTTGCCCACTAGTCGTTGTGTTTAGCCACATCATAGCGTTTAATCGCGCGCATGAGGCCCAAGGGACGGGCAGTTGCAAGGAGACCATAAAATGGCAAAACCCATGACCAAGACCCAACTTGTCGCCGCTCTGGCCGATGATATGGGCAGTGACAAGAAGACAGCAGGCGCAGCTCTGGACGCCGTGATCGCGATCATTACCCGTGAAGTATCCGCAGGCGGTGCCGTGACCCTGCCCGGAATTGGCAAGATCTATTGCCGCGAGCGCCCCGAGCGTATGGTGCGCAACCCCGCCACTGGCGAGCAAATGAAGAAAGAGGCCGACAAGGTGGTCAAGATGACCATTGCCAAGGCGCTCAAGGACAGCGTTAACGGCTGATCCCCGTCCCGCTGGCAGGATTTCTGCAAAGCCAGCCTATACCAGAGACCAGAAGGGCCGCCCAATGGGGCGGCTTTTTATTTGTCTGACCGCAAGATCGGGTCACGCCACCTTGAGGACGATCTTGCCGATGTGCCCGCTCGATTCAAGGCGGGCATGGGCGGCAGCGGCCTCGGCCAAGGGAAACTCGGAATCCATAACCGGGGCGATTTTTCCAGCCTCGAGCAAGGGCCAGACATGGGTGCGCAACGCCTCTGCAATCCGGGCCTTGGCCAGATCGCTTTGCGGACGCAGGGTGCTGCCGGTGATCGTCAGGCGGCGCATCATCACCTGAGAGAAGTTCAACTCGACCTTGGGCCCCTGGAGGAAAGCAATCTGCACCAGACGCCCATCGTCGGCCAAGGCATTGACATTGCGCGGCAGATAATCGCCACCGACCATGTCGAGGATGAGATTGGCCCCACCTTGGGCGCGCAGCACCTCGACGAAATCCTCCTCGCGGTAGTTGATGGCGTGTTCGGCGCCCAGATCTGCGCAGGCCTTGCATTTCTCGGCGCTGCCGGCAGTGGCAAACACCCGCGCGCCAAAGCTATGGGCGAGTTGAATGGCGGTCGTACCAATCCCGGATGAACCGCCATGCACAAGGAAACGCTCGCCGGACTTGAGCCCGCCGCGCTGAAAGACATTGGACCAGACCGTATAGAAGGTTTCCGGCAGGCAGGCGGCCTCTTTGAGGCCGAGGCCACGCGGCACGGGCAAGCAATGCGCGGCAGGCGTGGCCACATATTGGGCGTAACCCCCGCCCGGTAAGAGAGCGCAAACCTGATCGCCAAGCGCCCACTCACTGACGCCCGCGCCAAGCGCCACGATTTCACCAGCCCCTTCTAGGCCTGGCAGGTCAGAAGCCGAGGGCGGCGGCGCATAGAGCCCGGCGCGCTGCAGGGCATCTGGACGGTTGACGCCCGCATAGGCCAGCCGGATCACCACCTCGCCTGCGCGCGGTGTTGGAACGGGGCGTGTCGTCAGTTTCAAGACATCTGGGCCGCCCGCCTGCGTGATTTCGACGGCCTGCATCGTTTCAGTCATGGGTGTGTCCCTGTTCTCAGTTCGGCCCGTTCCAACGACCCGGCATCCCGGTCTGCGCACTTGCTTGGGGCGCACGGATGCGGCTCAAAAAGTTGAGCGGTCCCGCCATGAGGCCCGACATCCACCGGTTGTCACGGGCCTGTGCCTTGAGTTTCTCGATCTGCATCACATCCTCGACGCGACGATCCAGAAACTCCCATGTGCGGGTTTGACCTTCGCTGTCGTCGCCCAACCAATAAAGAACGGTCGCGCCATAGACGCCGGACAGCGTGGCGCGTTTGGTGTACCAATTCACATCCTCGGATGTATCGCCAAGCGCCATCCAGATGTGATCCGCAGTTTGCCAGAGCGCGCGCGCGCCATCGGCGGCATAGGGTGGCAGGGAAAAGAGGGTCATACCCCGGCGGACAAGTTCGCGATCCTCGACCGCTTCCAGACGTGCCCGCACGGCAAAGGCCACGCGGTCACGAAAACGTAAGCTGCTCAGATCCGTCTCGGCCAGTCGTTTCAGCATCGCGGCATCCCCGGCCGCATGATAGGCGAGCGCAAGATCGACCGCGCCCCGCGGGCAGATAGCAGCCACGAGGCCGGGGGCAATCCCAGCATCCTCGGCAGCGAGGCGCAGAGTGGTCTCGCTCCAGCCATCGAACGGCACATGCATCGCTGCAGCCGCGAGCAGACGGGTCATCAGATCGGGTTCGGACATCGGCGTTTCTCCTTGCGGCGCACCCTAGACAAATCCGGGACGCTTTGCTATACGGCGCCTTCCTGCAATCTATTGCAACTTTAACTTAGGAAGGTGGTGACACCACATGCAGGTTAGTGTTCGCGACAACAATGTCGATCAGGCGCTCCGCGCTCTGAAGAAAAAACTGCAGCGCGAAGGCGTTTTTCGTGAAATGAAGCTCAAGCAACATTTCGAAAAGCCGTCCGAGAAGAAAGCGCGCGAGAAGGCCGAAGCGATTCGCCGTGCCCGGAAACTGGCGCGCAAGAAAGCGCAGCGCGAAGGCATGCTCTAAGAGCGCTCTCCGCAGGTTTTTGCGGCACGTTTGACGACCCCCGGGCAGATGCTTCGGGGGTTTGTCGTTTTTGTGGCTTAGCCCTATCAGCCCAAGTGTCAGTCGCCTGTAGATTTCAGCCTGAAACAGGGCGCGATCAGCTCAGCTGGCAGAGCGGCGCATCCTGACGGATCGAGGTGACAAAGCGCCCCTCTGCTGTGTCGCGGATGGCATAGCCATACCCGCGCAGGCGGTGCTTCCATTCCCGCTCGGAAACGGCGAGATGACGCTCGCGCATCACGAGGTTGCGGATTTCTGTGCTGCTGTCAGTATGGTTCAGGTTCATTGTTTCTATCCCTGTTAAAATTTGCCTCTGATCTTAGGGATAGGTGACGGATGTGGCGGCAATCGCACCGGATTATGGCAGGGCCGGGGAATTGTCAGGGCAAGATCAACGTGCCGCAGCATCCACGCCGGGCAATTGCGCAGCATCGTCGCGGCGCGCAGATGCGGCGGCCATGAGCGCACGAAAGATGCCCATTTGCCGATGCGCATAAAAGAGATGCTCGGGGTGCCATTGCACGCCCAAGGCAAAGGGCTCTGTCATCCGTTCGATTGCCTGAATCATGCCCCCGCTGTCCCGCGCCGCGATGCGCAACCCATCCCCCAAACGGTCCACGGCCTGCGTGTGCAGGGCGTTCACCTTCATCGGCCTTGCCCCAGCGAGCTTTGCCAGGCGCGTGCCACGAACGATCTGCACGGTCTTGCGCGGAAGCACGGTGCGGATATGGTCGCTGGCTTGATAGGTGGCATAGGCATCCTGATGCAGCGTGCCGCCAAGTGCTATGTTGAGCATCTGACTGCCCCGACAGATGCCCAAGACAGGCTTGAAATGCTCGAACGCTGCGAGAACCAACTTGCGCTCCAACGCATCTCGGTCAGGATCAAGGCGCGCGGATTTCACAAGCCGTCCGCCATAGAGGTCCGGCGAAATGTCATCCCCGCCACCGATGATAAGCCCGTCTACGGTGGTAATGTCGGCGACACGCCCCGCCTGCCACCGCAGGGCACGCCCGCCAGCCAGCCACACATTGAGCGCGATGAGCGGAAAGATACGCCACCCCGAGCGGCGCGAGACAGTGACCCCGATCACCGGGCGGCGAGAGGTCATGCGCGGTCCAGCCCCGCCGATTGCAGGATGCGTCCCGCGCGGGTGGCCCAACTCTGACGCGAGAGCGTCAGCAGGCCGTGATCGTCGAGCCATGCCTGTGACAGGCGGGTAAGCAGCGCCGTATCCGCAGCCGCCCGTTCCACCGTGAGCCAGCGCTGCCATTCATCGGCTATGCACCAGTCGGGTTCGTCGATCCGACAATCGGGCAAGCGGAAATGAAAGGTCGGGCGCGCAGATGTCTTGTCGGTGATGGCCGCCCTGATCCGCGCCTCATCGAAATGCGCAAAGAGCGGCAGCATGTCGAGACCACGATTTCTGCTTGGGGTGAGTTCGAGATAGAGACCTGTCACATGGTCGCGGCTGGCACCCGGTCCGGCCTTGATCAACGCACGGGTGAAATCTATCGGGTATGGGTCCGTAAAGGGCAAGAGGCGCCGGGACTCGTCAATCGGGTTGGCGGCGCGCAACCAATCCTCGATCAGGGCATAGGCCAGCAAGGGACGCACCGTATCCGCATCCGCCTCGCTGGCCATCTCGATGTTGAGATGCAGTCCAAAGCCAAAGAACCAGCCTGCGCCGCTACCCAAGGCCCCCGCATCCCGCAAGGCATTGCGCAGATCGTCAAGACGGCCAAGGCCATCCATGTCGAGCGGTTCGGTGACGATTTCCACCGGCACCACATCGCGCCCCAGATCAAGAGCCAGATCACGCAGTTTGCTCTGCTGGGAGTTGCGCAGAAAGATGTCGAGATAGATGTCGATCTCGCCGATCTGACTGTTCTCGACACGCCAGATATGGCTGTCGACTTGGCACGCGGTGCCATCCAGCGTGGTTGCACAGAGGCGCGCCACTTGCTCTACGGGCAAGCCGCCAAGCTCGATCTCGATCCCCACAAGGCGGGGATCACCCTTGGCGTTCATCGGTTGCGGCAGAGAGGGAAAGGCGGTCATGGGCCTAATGCCCAACCTCGGCCTCGATCTGAGCACGGGATTTGCGTGCGCGCTCGGTGGCGGATTTGAGCTGGCCGCAGGCGGCCATGATATCCTCGCCCCGTGGCGTGCGGATCGGGCTGGCATACCCGGCCTTGTAGATGATGTCGGCAAAACGCTCGATCCGCTCCCAATCGCTGCGCTGATATGGGCTGCCGGGCCATTCGTTGAAGGGGATGAGATTGATCTTGGCCGGAATACCCTTGATCAGTTGCACGAGGCGGCGCGCGTCGGCATCACTGTCATTGACCCCTTTGAGCATGACATATTCAAAGGTGATCCGCTCGGAATTCGACAGGCGCGGATAGTCGCGCAGCGTCTCGAGCAGCGTGGCGATGTTCCATTTCTTGTTGATCGGCACCAGCGTGTCGCGCACCTCGTCGGTGGTGGCGTGAAAGCTCACGGCCAGCAAACAGCCGATTTCCTCTGCCGTCTTGGCAATCTCAGGCACCACACCAGAGGTCGAGAGCGTGATGCGGCGGCGCGAGAGGGAAATCCCCTCGCCATCCATGGCGATTTTCATCGCATCGCGCACGTTGTCGAAATTATAAAGCGGCTCGCCCATGCCCATGAGGACGATGTTGCTGATGAGCCGCGGACGTTCGCCCGCAGGCTCGCCCGGTTTTGGCCATTCGTTCAGATCGTCGCGCGCGAGCATCACCTGCCCGATGATCTCGCCGGCCGTCAGGTTGCGCACCAGTTTCTGCGTGCCGGTGTGGCAAAACGAACAGGTGAGCGTGCATCCGACCTGAGAGGAAATGCAGAGCGTGCCGCGATCGGTTTCGGGGATATAGACAACCTCGACCTCATGACCGCCTGCGATGCGCACCAGATACTTGCGCGTTCCATCCGCGCTGACCTGTTTGCTGACCACTTCGGGGATTGCCACGACGAACTTCTCGGCAAGTTCCGCGCGATAGGCCTTGGCCAGATTGGTCATGGCGTGGAAATCGCGCACGCCCCATTGATAGATCCATTGCCAGATCTGGTTGACCCGCATCTTGGCCTGCTTTTCGGGCGTGCCATGCGCGATCAGAACCTCGCGCAGGGTATCGCGGGTGAGACCGACAAGGTTCACCGGCCCCTCGGGCAACTTGCGGGGGATTGTCAGAACATCCTGTGTGATCGGGGCAGTTTGGGTCATGGGCCTGTCGCGGTTCGGGCTGGGATATGATCCCATATAGGATTCGCACACGGATTCCAAAGGGTTTGGCGGAGGGCACCGCCAAACCATGCGTCATGTGTGATCTGTTGGGGCCTTACCCCTCGGCGTGTTGCCCCGCCATGACGCAGAGCAGTTCAAACATGATCGACGCCCCCAAAAAGGCCGTGCCGCCAGAGGCGTCAAACGGCGGGGACACCTCGACCAGATCGGCACCGATGATGTTGACCCCTTCCAGCCCGCGCACCACCTGCAACGCCTGATAGCTGTTGGGGCCGCCCACCTCAGGTGTGCCGGTGCCGGGCGCGAAGGTAGGATCAACAAAATCGATGTCGTAACTGACATAGGTATCACCGCTGCCCGCTATCTCGCGCGCCTCGGCCATCACATCCTCGGGACCGCGCGCATGGAATTCCTCGATCAGGATCAGGCGGATGCCAACGGCCGCCGCGAAATCGCGATCCTCGGTGTCATACATGGTGCCGCGCAGCCCGATCATCACCACGCGCTTGGGGTCGAGCAGACCCTCTTCCACAGCGCGGCGGAAGGGGGTGCCGTGGGTATACATCGTACCGCCGAAATAGGAGTGATAGAGGTCTGTGTGGCTGTCGAAATGGATCATGCCCACCGGCGCGCGGCGGGCCAGCGACCGAAGCACCGGCAGGGTCGTGAGGTGATCACCGCCTGCGGTCAACGGGAGGATCCCCGCGCCGGTCACACTATCGTAAAATTCAGTAATCCGACGCATGCTGTCGATGATATCCGCAGGGTTTGGCCCCACATCCCCCAGATCGGCGCAATTCACTGCCTCGAACGGGCGCATGCCGGATGTCGGGTGCTGCGCGCGGATCATCGTCGAGGCATCCCGCAATTGGCGGGGGCCGTGACGCGGACCGGGCCGGTTGGTGGTGCCGCTATCCCAGGGCACGCCAATTAGACCGATCTGCACGTCTTTGTACCGCTCATGCCCGTTGGGCACATAAGGCAGACGCATGAAGGTTGGCACGCCGGCAAAGCGCGGCAACTCAAAACCGGAAATCGGGTGAAAGAAGGGATCGGAGGTCATGACAGTCCTTTCAAGCGTTTGCGAGAGGTGACGGGGCCGTCGCCCTGTGCCGCGATACGGGCGATGGCATCCGTGATGGGTTCATAGGCCACGGCCATGTGATGCGCGTTGGCATGGAGGAGCGTGTCAGGGTCCGAAACCCACGCCACATGCCCGCGCCAAAAAAGAAGATCGCCGCGTCGAAGCGGCGCAGTATCTGACAGGTGTTCCCCCAGACCTTGCTCTTGCGGGCCACTGTCACCGGGGCAGGCGATGCCGCAGGCCAGGCATCCTGCCTGCACCAGACCAGAGCAGTCGATGCCGAAACTCGAATTGCCGCCCCAAAGATAGGGGGTGCCAAGATAAATCTCGGCCACGGCGACAGGGTCGGCCGCATGCACCGCCAGAGCCGTCAGATGCGCCCGCGGCACATAGCCTTGCGGTGTTTCGGCAAAGCGTCCCTCGTCAGAAAGCACCTCAAGACACGCACCGTGACCAAGACTGAACAGCTCACGGGCCTTGAAATCCGGCTTGGGGTAGACATGCGTCGCGCGGGCGCTGACGCGGTGTGTGACGATCCCCTCTGTCAGCGCCGCCATGGGCACAAATCCCGGATAGCCGTCGCGGGCGGCGCGGACCTCTGCCCAGCCATCCGTGACGCCGGTCACGGTCACGGACTCTCCCATCAAAAGTTGCCTGTCGCGCGGACCATCCGGGCAACGCAAGAGGTCAACGAGAGGCATGGCAATGAGGCGGCTTGCGGTCACAGCCCCAGCACCTCGGGTATAGCCTCCAGCAATGCGCGGGCGCCCATGCCGACACCGCCCTTGGGGCGGGCGGGGGCAGCCGTCGGCGTCCAGCCGTAGATGTCGAAATGGCTATAGTTCAGCCCACCCGCAAAGCGCCGCAGGAAAAGCGCAGCGGTGATCGAGCCTGCAAAGCCCCCCGAAGGCGCGTTGTCGAGATCGGCAATCCCCGGCTCGATCATCGCCTCGTAGGGGGTATGGAAGGGCAGACGCCAGACCGGATCGGCCACGCGCGCCGCTGCGGCCTCAAGTGCCTCGGCAAAACGGGCATCGTCGGTGTAATAGGGCGAAAGGTCCGGCCCAAGCGCCACGCGCGCGGCCCCGGTGAGGGTTGCCATGGAGATCATCAGATCGGGTGCATCCTCGGCCCCATAGGATAGCGCATCCGCCAGCACCAATCGCCCCTCGGCATCGGTGTTGTTGACCTCGACCGTGAGGCCATTGCGCGCGGTCAGGATGTCGCCGGGACGAAAGGCATTGCCTGCAACCGCGTTTTCCACCGCCGGAATGAGCACGCGCAACTGCACGGGCAGGCCAATCGCCATGATCATATGCGCAAGCCCCAGAACCGTGGCGGCCCCGCCCATGTCTTTCTTCATCAACCCCATGGAGGAGCCGGGTTTGAGATTGAGCCCACCGGTGTCGAAACAGACCCCCTTGCCGACCAAGGTCAACTTTGGGCCATTCTCACCCCACCGCATATCTATGAGGCGCGGCGGCACAGCAGAGGCGCGCCCGACAGTGTGGATCAACGGAAAATTCTGCGCGAGCAGGTCCTCGCCCCGCACGCAAGTCATGCGCGCACCCTGCTGATCTGCGATGGCAACACACGCGGCCTCAAGGGCATCGGGGCCAAGATCATTGGCCGGGGTGTTGATGAGATCGCGGGTCAGCGCCTCACCCGCCGCAATGATCTCCAGCCGCGCGGCGTCAATACCCTCGGGCGCGACCAGCCGCGCCTTGGCCGGGGACTGGGCACGATAGCGCTCGTAGGCGTAATGCGACAAGAGCCAACCCAAGCACTCGGTCTCGGCCTGATCCTCGGGCAGACCCTCGACACGGTAAGTGAAGGCGGGCAAGGCCGCAGCGATCCCCGCCAGATGAAACCGACCCCGTGCGCGCGTCGCAGCCGTTCCATAACCGCCCAAGGCCATGGCAATGCCGCCCGCCGTATCGGGCACGATCAGAACGCGCCCAAGGGCACCCGTGAACCCCATGGCGCGCACCCATGCCGCAACTTCGGGCGTTTGCCCTGCAAGCCACCCCTCAAGAGCCTCCTCAGCTACAAGATGCAGCGGCAGGGCGGGCGTGTCGGGAGCAGCGAATCTGAGGCTCATTCTGGCGGACCTTCTGGCAAGAACAATGCGCGCCAGCCTAGCCACGATTGCGCCGCCTGCAACCCGTCATTTGACCCGGTCACAGGGGCAGGTCGGACATATCCCAGATTTCGCAAAGCGAGCGCTCACCGATCCGCAGCAGCCGCGCAAAGGTCGCGGCAAGGGCATTGGCATCACCTGCGTCGATAGAGGCGGTTACATCCCCCGCCACCCGCGCCAGATGCAGCATACCGATCTGATCCGCGATGGCGATCAGGCTGCGCGTGCATTTGCGCAGATCAGCCATTTGCCCCTCACGGTAAAGCCGCTCGGCATGGGTAAGCCGCGCCGCCAGTTCCTCGAGCGCGCGACACACCACATCCTCGGCATTTGCCTCTCCCAATTGCAAGTAGAGCGCCGCAAGCCGATGCGCGTCGAGCCGCACCTGCTCCTGTTGTTTCAGCAATGTCACTTGGTCCACATTCTCACCCACGATGTCAGTTTGCCCCCACGGCGCGGGCAGAATGACGCCATTGCAGTTCCCAAATGGTTTCCGGCGGCGCAAATTGTCACTCGAATTCGAGGCGAATCCCGACTATTGACCAGTCGATTGCCCAAACCCCGGGAGAGACCATGGAACATGCCCGCCCCCTGCCCGCCTATCTGGTGCACCGCTTTCATGGCTGGAAGGCCACGAGCTATACCGAGAACCAGTCGTGGTATCGGCATCTGGCGCAGCAGGGTCAGCACCCGCGCGCGATGGTGATTTCATGTTGTGACAGCCGCGTGCATGTGACCTCGATCTTTGGGGCGGATCAGGGAGAGTTCTTTATCCACCGCAATATCGCCAACCTTGTCCCGCCATATGTGAGTGATGGCGCCCAGCACGGCACCTCGGCGGCGGTGGAATATGCGGTGACGGCGCTCAAGGTGGCGCATGTGATCGTGATCGGTCATTCCGCCTGCGGCGGGGTCAAAGGCTGCATGGACATGTGCTCGGGCCATGCGCCAGAGCTGGAAAAGCAGACCAGCTTTGTCGGACGGTGGCTCGATATCCTGCGGCCCGGATATGAGCGGGTCAGGGATATGGCCGATGCCGACGCCCAGATGAATGCGCTGGAAAAACAGGCGGTGGTGATCTCGCTCGAGAACCTGATGACGTTTCCGTTCGTGGCCAAGGCCGTGTCAGAGGGCGCGCTTACGCTTCACGGGCTCTGGCACGAAATAGGCTCTGGTGCTCTGGAACAATATAGCGGCAATCAGGACGCATTCGTGCCGCTTTGAATGTGCCCCCCGGCGCGCCGCAGCAGCGCGCCGGGGATCGTATCATCAGGCCGCAGCCGCCTGCCCGCCAAAGCGTCCATAGAAGCTCTGGGTTTTGTCCGCCATCTCGCGCAGCAGTTTGGGCGTTGTGAAACGCGGGCCGAATTTTTCGGCCAACTGGTCGCACCGCTCTGCGGCATAGGGCGTGCCGATGATGTCGAGCCAGGCAAACGGCCCGCCCGACCAGGGCGCAAAGCCCCAGGCTAGAATTGCGCCCACGTCGCCTTCGCGGATGTCCTCGAGCACACCCTCCTCCAGCGCACGCACCGCTTCGAGCACTTGTGCAAACATCAGGCGATGCTGAACCTCATGCAGATCGGGCTGTTCTGCGGCGCGGGGATATTTGGTGGCCAAACCCGGCCAATAACCCAGACGCTTGCCCTTTTCGTCATAGTCAAAGAACCCGGCCTTGGATTTGCGGCCCAGACGCCCCTCGCCTTCCATGTAGAAGATCACCTCGTCGACAGCGGCATCCGGGTAGGCATCGCCCATGGCCGCCTTGGTGGCGCGGGCGATTTTCGCACCCAGATCAATCGAGGTTTCATCGACCAGTTGCAGCGGCCCAACCGGGAACCCAAGCTGCCGCGCGGCATTGTCGATGAGCGCGGGCGCCACGCCCTCGGCCACCATGCGCAGACCCTCGTTGATATAGGGAATGATGCATCGGTTGCAGTAGAAGAAGCGTGCATCATTGACCACGATCGGCGTCTTGCGGATTTGCCGGACGTAATCCAGCGCCTTGGCGACGGCGCGGGGGCCGGTTTTCGCACCTTTGATGATCTCGACCAGCATCATCTTTTCCACCGGCGAGAAGAAGTGGATACCGATGAAGTTTTCGGGGTTATCCGAGGCTTTCGCAAGTTCGGTGATCGGCAGAGTGGACGTATTGGTGGCAAAAATGCACTCTTTGTCCACAACGTTGAGCACCTCTTTGGTAACTTCGGCCTTGACCTTCGGGTCCTCGAACACCGCTTCGATGATCAGATCGCAGCCCTTGAGCGCCGCGTAATCCGTCGTCGCAGTGATGAGGTCCAGCGTCGCCGACTTCTTTTCTGCCGTGGCCTTGCCACGCTTGATGCCCTGATCCATGAAATCGGCAGTATAGGATTTGCCCTTGTCCGCCGCCTCTTGCTTCTGGTCGATCAGGACCACCTGCATGCCCGCCATGGCGGAGACAAGAGCGATGCCCGCCCCCATCATGCCCGCGCCCATCACGCCGACCTTCTTGACCTTCTGATCGGACACGTCGGGGCGGTTGGCGCCCTTTTCCAGCGCCTCCTTGTTGATGAAAAGCGAGCGGATCATCGCACTGGAACTCGGGTTCATCAGCACATTGACGAACCAGCGCGCCTCGATCTTGAGAGCGGTGTCGAACGGCACGAGCGCGCCTTCATAGACCGCAGACAAGAGCGCCTTGGCTGCCGGGAACGCACCTTGGGTCTTGCCGTTGACCATGGCCGACGCGCCGACGAATGTCATGAAGCCTGCCGGGTGATAGGGCGCTCCGCCGGGCATCTTGTAGCCCTTGTCATCCCAGGGCTTGACGATCACGGGGTTGCTCAGAACCCATTCACGCGCTTTCTCGATCAGTTGATCGGCGGGCACCACCTCATCGACGACGCCGGCGGCCTTGGCCTTTTTCGGGTCGTTCAGCTTGCCTTCAAGCAGGAGAGGCGAGGCCGCCATCGCGCCCAACTTGCGCACAAGACGTGTTGTGCCGCCCGCACCGGGAAAAATCCCGACCATGATCTCGGGCAGGCCGATTTTGGCCGAGGGGTTGTCGGCGGCAAAGATGCGGTGACAGGCCAGCGGAATTTCAAGGCCAATGCCAAGCGCCGTGCCAGGCAGAGCGGCGGCAATCGGCTTGCCACCCTTGTTGGTCTTGGGGTCCATGCCCGCGCGCTCGATCTTGCGCAGGATGGCATGCATCCCCATCACCCCGTCAAAGAGCCCCTTGGCGGGATTGTCGCCCGCGTCATCGCGCATCTTGGCGATGATGTTGAGGTCCATACCGCCCGCGAAGGACCCCTCTTTGCCAGAGGTGATGATCACGCCCTTGACGGCCTCATCCGCCAAGGCCTTGTCAATCAGCGCCTCAAGGTCAAGAAACCCCTGGCCGTTCATAACATTCATCGACTTGCCAACGGTGTCCCATGTGATGATGGCCACGCCGTCGCTGTCGGTTTTCATCGTGAAATCAGTCATGTCTTACTCTCCGATCTGGTCAGCCGTCAGCGGGCTGCCATCTTTGCGGGTAAAGGTGTAACCGGCCGCATCCACCGACACCTTCATGTCGAGATCGCTGTAATATCCGGTCTCTGTTTCGGTTCGTGTGCCCACCACCAGAAAAACGGCGGGCACTTCGGTCTTGTTCACAAGGTGATGGCCATTGGCCTCGCCTGCCGGGAAAGTGGCACAATCGCCGGCCTGCATCGTGTGCTCGCCCTGATCGTCAATCAGGGTGCAGGTTCCTTCCGTCACCATCACGAACTCGTCCTGCGCCATATGGTAATGGCGCAAGGACGACATCGCGCCGGGGTCAAGCCGCACGAGATTAACGCCATACTGGCTGAGCCCGCCTGCATCGCCCAAGGCCTGGCTGCTGCGCCCGGCCATGGCCTGGGCCAGCTTGCCGGGATAGCTTGAGCCGCCCTTGAACGGGATCTTGGAAAGGTCCAGCTTTGGCATCAGACGCGCTCGATGATCGTGGCGGCCCCCATGCCGGATGCGATGCAGAGCGTGGCAAGACCCGTGCCCTTGCCCGTGCGCTCCAACTCGTCCAGCAGCGTGCCGATGATGATGGCGCCCGTGGCCCCCAGCGGATGGCCCATGGCGATTGCGCCGCCGTTCACATTGACCAGACCGGGATCGACATTGAAGGCCTGCTGAAACCGTAGGACAACGCTGGCGAAGGCCTCGTTCACCTCGAAGAGGTCGATGTCCGAAATCGACATGCCGCTGTCGGCAAGAATTTTCTGTGTGGCGGGAACGGGGCCGGTTAGCATGATCGTGGGATCGGTGCCGATCTTGCAGGTCTGCACGATCCGCGCGCGGGGCTTGAGGCCCCACTTCTCACCAAATTCCTTGGAACCAATGAGCACACCCGCCGCACCATCGACGATGCCAGACGAATTACCGGCATGGTGGATATGGTTGATCCGCTCCAGATGGGGATACTTCATCTTGGCGATCGTATCGAAACCCGGCATTACCTCGCCCATCGCCTGAAACGCCGGCGTGAGTGCGCCCAGTGTCTGCATGTCGGTGCCGGGGCGCATGTATTCGTCATGGTCAAGAATGGTCAGGCCGTTCTGATCCTGCACCTCGATGATCGACTTCGCAAACCGCTTGTCATCCCACGCCGCCTTGGCCCGGCGCTGCGACTCCATCGCGAGCGCGTCCGCCTCATCCCGGCTGAACCCGTATTCGGTGGCGATGATGTCCGCGGAAATACCCTGCGGCACGAAATAGGTTTCCATCGCAATCGACGGGTCCACGGCAATTGCCGCACCGTCGCTGCCCATGGCAACGCGGCCCATCATCTCGACCCCGCCTGCAATATAGGCGTCACCGGCCCCGCCCTTGATCTGGTTGGCGGCAAGGTTCACCGCCTCCATGCCAGAGGCGCAAAAGCGGTTGATGGCAAGGCCGGGAATGCTCTCATCCAGATCAGAGGCGAGCACGGCAGTTCGCGCAAGGCAGCCGCCCTGCTCCATCACCTGCGTGACATTGCCCCAGATCACGTCCTCGACGGCATGACCATCGAAACCGTTGCGGGACTTGAGCGCATTGAGCACCTGCGCCGAGAGGCGCGCGGCCGTGACCTCGTGCAGCGCGCCATCCTTGCGGCCCTTGCCGCGCGGCGTGCGCACGGTGTCGTAGATATAAGCGTCAGACATATCGGTCTCCTTCGTTCAGGCGCGGTCAGCGGGGCTGCCGGGCATCAGGTCATAGGGGTGTTTCCAGCCGGGCGTGGCGCTGATGTTGCTCAGCCACCGGTCGATATTGGGCCACTCGGCGCGGTCAAAGCCGAAGGGTTCGGGATAAAAGAGATACCCACAGCAGCTCAGATCCGCATTGGTGATCGCGTCTCCCACGATCCAGTCGCGCCCCTCAAGATGGGTGTCGAGGGTGGTATAGGCGGCCTTGAGACGACCTTGGGAAAAGGGGATCACCGCCTCCGGGCGCTTGTCCTCGGGCAGGAAGTTCATCAAGAACCGCGTCATGCCGGCCTGAGAGCTGAGCTTGTGATTGTCCCAGAACACCCAGCGCATCACCTCACGTGCCTCCTCGGGCGTGGTTCCGCCGAACTTGCCGGTCTTCTCGGTGATATACATCTGCATGACACCCGATTGAGTCAGCGTCACGTCGTCATCGACCAACACCGGCACCTCGCCCATGACGTTGATCTTGCGGAACTCTGGCGTGCGGGTCTCACCTCCGAAGAAATCGACATAGACCGGTTCCCATGCCAGTCCGCTCATTTCCAGCGCAAGCGCCGCCTTGTAGGCGTTGCCGCTTTCGCCCATGCAATAGAGTTTGATCGTCATGCTCCCGCTCCTGATGCTCGCGTGGGTTTCAAGTATTTTTGCCAAGAAGACGCAGGGAATTCACCCACCCTCAACGTGAACACGGTTTCATTGCCGGTGCGCAAAGGGCCGAAGCGCCGATGACCGCCCATGTAAAGATTCTGCTCTCTCGCCGGTTTGCGCAGCACCGGGCCTTCTTCTTGGCGAAAATACTCTCGCCGAAGGCATCCTGAAAGCAAGGTCGGGCACAGGATCATGCGGTTTTCTCCGACGCAAAGCCACGCGCGATCAGCTCTTTCATGATTTCGTTGGTGCCGCCATAGATGCGCTGCACGCGGGCATCGGCCCACATTTCTGCGATGTCGTATTCCTGCATATAGCCATAGCCGCCATGCAGTTGCAGACAATCATCCAGCACTTCGCCTTGGCTGTCAGTCAGCCAGTATTTGGCCATCGCGGCCTTTTCCACGCTGAGGTCGCCGCTTAGATGCTCAATGATGCACGCATCCAGAAACGCGCGGCAGACGGCGGTCTTGGTCTGGCATTCAGCCAGCTTGAAGCGCGTATTCTGGAACTGAAGAACCGGGCCACCAAAGGCCTGACGCTCCTTGCAATAGGTGATCGTGCGCTCTACCGCGCCCTCCATCGCCCCTTGTGCACCACAGGCGATGATCAGGCGTTCCTGCGGCAATTGCTGCATCATCTGATAGAAGCCGCGCCCCTCCTCGCCGCCAAGGATGTTCTCCGGCGGGATCTCGACGTTGTCGAAGAACAGCTCGGACGTGTCGCCCGCATGCATCCCGACCTTTTCAAGATTGCGCCCGCGCGTGAAACCCTGCGCGCCTTCGGTTTCCAGAACCACCAGCGAGATGCCCTTGGCCCCTTCCTTGGGGTCGGTCTTGGCCGCGACGATGATCAGCTCGGCATGCTGGCCGTTGGTAATAAAGGTCTTTTGCCCCGAAAGCCGATAAGCGTTGCCGTCCCGGATGGCGCGGGTCTTGATGCCCTGCACATCCGATCCGGCGGCGGGCTCGGTCATGGCCAGCGCGCCAACCATTTCGCCCGAAACCATCTTGGGCAGCCATTTCTGCTTTTGCGCCTCGGACCCATAGGCGAGGATATAATGTGCGACGATGCCGGAATGGATGGGATTGCCCCAGCTTGCCAGATTGGCGCGGCCCTGTTCGATGCAGATGACTGCTTCATGCCCGAAATCGCCGCCAGCGCCGCCATATTCCTCGGGGATGGACGGGCAGAGCAGGCCAAGGGCCCCCGCCTCAAGCCAGCAGTCGCGGTCCATGATCCCCGCCTTGCGCCAACGGGCAAAATGCGGCCGCCATTCCTCGGTGATGAACTTGGCGGTCATGTCCGAGAGCATCCGGTGCTCGTCTGTCATCCAGGTCATGGCCGGGCCTCCCTTCCCTTTGCCGCCTTAACGTTTGCGTGCCTCAAGTTCGGAATTGAAGAGCCTGAGACGGTGCGCAAAGGTTTCCTCATTGATCACGCTGTCGAAATTCTCGAAGAGAAAGGACAGCGCCTCGCCCTCATCCAGCCCCGAGTCCTGCGCAAACCGGCGCAGGCGGCGGTAGCCATCCTCGGTCATCGCCGCATTGAAGCGGCGCGTGAGGCGAAAGCGTTTCGGCATCTGTCCCTCCTCCCTAGCAGTCTCTCCTCAGAACGCTTCGGCCTCGAGTGCCATGACCGTATCGGCACCGCTCTGGATACGGGCCAGATGCAGTGCCGTCGCGGGCAAGCGGCGCTTCATGTAGAAGCGGCCCGTCGCCAGCTTGGTCTTGTAAAACGCCTCATCCGAGGTGCCAGCATCGAGCGCCGCGTGGGCCGCCTTCGCCATCCGCGCCCACATCAGGCCAAGGCAGACATGACCAAAGAGGTGCATGAAGTCATAGGAGCCAGCGAGCGCCGCGTTGGGGTTCTTCATCCCGTTCTGCATGAAGAACATGGCAGAGGCTTGCAAATCCTTGGACGCAGCCTTGAGCGGATCAAGGAAATCGGCCTTGAGCGCCTCATTGCCCTCGTTCTCCTTGAGGAAGGTCTTGACCAGTTCGAAGAAGGCCATGACGTGTTTGCCGCCATCCTGTGCCAGCTTGCGGCCCACCAGATCGAGCGCCTGAACGCCGTTGGCCCCTTCGTAGATCATGGCAATGCGGGCGTCGCGGGTGAACTGCGACATGCCCCATTCCTCGATATAGCCGTGGCCGCCGTA